>NZ_JADYVV010000054.1:0-64686 GCF_020194035.1 Bradyrhizobium sp. BRP56 | reverse complement strand
GGGCCGGTGGTGGCGGCGGCGGTTGGCGCGGCGGTGGCGGCTGGCACGGCGGGTATCATCGTGGCGGCGGATTCTGGCCCGGCGCGGTGGCTGGTGCGGTCGTCGGCGGCGCCCTCGCCTCGGGCGCGTATTACGGCTCCGGCTATGGCTACGGCCCCGGCTATTATGACGACAGCTACGGCTATTACGATGAACCGTCTGTTGCCGTGGAGGTACCGAGTGGCGGCGGCGCCAGCTACTGCGCGCAGCGCTACAGGTCCTACGATCCTGCCTCGGGCACCTATCTCGGCTATGACGGCCGGCGGCATCCCTGCCCGTAATGAAGGCCTGAATTCTTGATTGCAAAAGGGCGGCGCCAGCGCCGCCCTTTTTCATGTACGCAAGTCTTATGTGCGCAAGGCGACCGCGACGGCCGCGAACGTCACCACGAGCGCTGCGATATCGCTCGCGCTGAGCGGCTCGCGCAGCATCGCCGCTGCCGCGAGCACGCCGACGACGGGGACCAGCAGCGTGCCGATCGACGCGGTCGCCGCCGGCAATCGCTCGAGCGCCGCAAACCAGCAGACATAGCAAAGGCAGAACTGGATCAGCGTCATGTAGATCATCGACGCCCAGCCGAACTGCGACAGCGCGGCGAGCTGCGGCTGCTCGATCATGATGCCGATGATCGCGATTGGCACGCAGCCGATCGCAAGCTGCCAGGCCGCGAGCGACAGCGGCGGCATCGCGAGCTTGAACGATTTGGTCAGCACCGTGCCGAGCCCGACACAGAGCGCGCCGGCGAGCGCGAACAGAATCCCCGGCAGCTTGCCGAGGCTTGCGTCGATGCCGCCGCCGCCGATCAGCGCCGCGATCCCGGCGAGCGCCACCGCAAGCGCAAGCGCACGCGGCAGCGACACGCGCTCGCCGAGCACCGGCCAGGCCACCAGCGCGACCCACACCGGAATCGATATGCCGAGCACAGCCGCCTCGCTGGCCCGCAGCCAGATCAGCGCGAGGCCCATGGACGCGACCCAGCCGCCGATCGACAGCGTCGACACCAGAGCGAGCCGCAACCACATGCCGTCAGGCACGCGCAGCGTCTGTCCCCGCATCAGCGCGACCAGACCGAGCGCAACCGCGCCGACCACGCCGCACAGCCCGCGCGCGGACAGCGGCGGCCACTCCGTGAGCAGGAACTTCATGATCGGGAAGTTGAGTCCCCAGCCGATCGAGGCAACGACCAGGAATGCGAGGCCAAGCGGTGACAGCGGGGCGCGGCCGGCGACGGGAACTGCAGTCATGGACCTGTCGTAAAGGGGGATGGACAAATACAGGTGATGTGTCACGGCTAGCTGGAAATCTGCTTGTCAGCAAACAGCATATGCATTCTATGATACAGACTTTCCGTCTAGGTTCCGCCTTAATTGACGAACAGGCCAAGCGAGTCGCCGGCACGCGAGGCCGTTAGAAAGAGGATGCATCGTGCCGAGCGTTCTCGTGGTTGATGACGACCCGATGGTGTGCGTTGCCATCGAGGTGTGTCTGCAACGCCAGGGCTTCGAGGTCACCGTCGCCGATGGCGGTGAAGCCGGCATGCGCGCGCTCGAGCAGGCCACCTTCGACGTCATGCTGGTCGACGTCTTCATGCCGCATATGCGCGGGTTCGAGGCGATCCGCGTCTTCCACGAGCGCGCCCCCGAAATTCCCGTCATCGCGATGTCGGGCTATGCCTTCGCCAATGCCGACCGCGCGCCGGACTTCCTGCGGATGACGATCGAGCTCGGCGCGTCCGCCTGCCTGCGCAAGCCGTTCACCCCGCAGGCGCTGATTGCCGCCGTTAACGAATGTCTTGCGAAGTATGCACCTTCCGCTCGTCTTTCGAAATAATTGCTCGTACTAATCGTCGATGGCTTCCCAGCGTCTCATTCTCGGCAGCGGCCTTGCGATCCTCCTCGTCATCAGCGCGGCGTCGATCGGGTTGGACGTCAAGTCGCGCAGCGAGATTGATTCGGTCGACCGCACGCTCAGCATCCTCAAGCGCATTTCGGATGCGCGTCAGCTGCCGCGCAGCGTCGAGAGCACGGCGCGCGGTTTCGCGCTGACCGGCGATGCGTCCTTTGCCGACGAGTTTCGCGAGCAGAGCGCAGCCCTCACCGCGGCCTTCGACGATCTGATGGCCGCGGTGACGTCGGCCCCCGAGGAGGCGCAGCTGATCACCGGCACCAGGGTCGAGGTCCAGCGCGCCATTGCGCTCGGCGCCGAGCTGATCAGGTTGCGCAGCGCGGGCGACACGGCCGGCGCCGCGGCGCTGGTCTCCGCGGGCGAGAGCCGCGCGCTGACCGACAAGGTCGGCGCGGCGCTCGACCGCCTGGTCACCGAAGAGCGCCGCCTGCTCCGGATTCGCACCGACCAGTCGAAGACCAATGGACGGCTGCTGCTGATGATCGATCTCGCCGGCGTGGCGATGATCCTGCTGCTCGCGATCGCGCTGACGCTGACGGCCCGGCGCGCCAGCCGCGAACTGCAGGGCGCACTCAGCGCGACCAAGGCGACCAATCTGTCGCTCGAGGGCAAGGTCGCCGATCGCACCAAGGATCTCGGCGCCGCGCTCGAAGAGCTCCGCCGCTCTACCTCGGTGATGGAAACCACCTTCCGCACCATGGCGGAGGCGGTGCTGGTGATCGACAGCGCCGGGACCGTGCTGCTGTCAAACCCGGCCGCCGAAAAGATGCTGCGCTACAAGCCGGGCATGACGGTCCGGCAGCTGCGCGCCATGAGCAATGTGTTCCAGTCCGACGGCGTCACGCCGATGCAGGCCGACGACATGCCGTCGGCCAGGACGCTGCGCGGCGAGGAATTCGACGGGCTGGAATTCGTCGCCAAGCCGGTGCGCGGCGCGCCGGAGATCCACCTCGTGGTGTCGGGCCGGCCGCTGCGCGACGGCGACGACACCATCACCGGCGCGGCGCTGATCTATCACGACATCACCGCCTCGCGCGAAACCGAGCACAAGCTGCAGCAGGCACAGAAGCTCGACGCCATCGGCAAGCTGACCGGCGGCGTCGCGCACGACTTCAACAACATGCTGACGGTCATCACCGGCACCACCGAGACGCTGGTCGACAGCCTGCGCGCCCAGCCGAAGCTTGCGCAAACCGCCGAGTTGATCGACCGCGCCGCCGAGCGCTGCCGCGAGCTGATCCAGCATCTGCTCGCCTTCGCCCGCCGCCAGCCGCTGGAGCCGCGCACCGTCGACATCAACGGCACCGTGGTCGACATCGCCAAGCTGCTGCGGCCGACGCTCGGCGAGCAGATCGAGATCAATTCGGTGCTGGCGTCCGATGTCGCCAGCGTCCATATCGATCCGTCGCAGCTTGCCAACTCGCTGCTCAACATGGCGATCAACGCCCGCGACGCGATGCCGAACGGCGGCAAGCTGCTGTTCGAGACCAGCAACATCGTGCTCGACGACGCCTATGCGGCTGTCAATCCCGACATCACGCCGGGCCGCTACGTGCTGCTCGCGGTCAGCGACACCGGCACCGGCATGTCGCATGCGGTGCAGGACAAGGTGTTCGAGCCGTTCTTCACCACCAAGGAGGTCGGCAAGGGCTCCGGCCTCGGCATGAGCATGGTCTACGGCTTCGTCAAGCAGTCCGGCGGCCATATCAAGATCTACAGCGAGGAAGGCCACGGCACCACGATCAAGCTCTATCTGCCCCCTGCCCGCGGCCAGGTCGAGGTGGAGGCGCCTCCGCCGGAGCCGGTGCGGCGCGGCAGCGAAATCATCCTGGTGGTGGAAGACGACCAGCTGGTGCGCAACTACGTCGTCACGCAGCTAGGCGCGCTCGGCTACAAGACCATCGCCGTGCCCGACGCCCGCGCCGCGCTGGCGCTGGTCGACAAGGGCGAGAAGTTCGACCTCCTGTTCACCGACGTGATCATGCCCGGCGGCATGAACGGCCGCCAGCTCGCCGACGAGGTGCAAAAACGCCGGCCCGGCATCAAGGTGCTCTACACCTCGGGCTACACCGAGAACGCGATCGTGCATCACGGCCGCCTCGACGAGGGCGTGCTGCTGCTGGCCAAGCCCTACCGCAAGGCGCAGCTCGCCAGCATGCTGCAGCAGGCGCTCGGCGAGTGATGCGCGCTACCTCGTCGCAAGCGCGACGCCGGCGAGCGTGAACAGCAGCGCGACGATCTGGCTTGGCCCCAGCGGCTCGTGCAGCGCGATTGCGGAGGCCACCACGCCGATCACAGGCACCGCCATGGTGCCGATCGCCGCCACCGAGGCCGGCAGGCGCGCGAGCGCGGCGAACCACGCGACATAGGCGACGCAGAACTGGATCAGCGTCGAATAGACCAGCAGCCACCAGCCGACCGTCGTGATGCGGTCGAGATGCGTGGTCTCGATCAGGAGGCCGACGATCGCGATCGGCACGCAGCCGAGGCCGATCTGCCAGGCCGCGGCCGGGATCGGCGGCATCACCAGCGGATATTTCTTGGCCAGCACGGTGCCGAGCGCAAAGCCGAAGGCGCCGCCGAGCGCCATGATGATTCCCGGCAGCTTCTCCTTACTTGCGGTGATGCCGCTGCCGCCCATGATCGCGGCGAGGCCTGCAAAGGCCATCACCAGCGCGATGGTCCGCAGCAGCGTCGGCCGCTCGCCGAGCACCGGCCAGGCCAGCAGCGAGGCCCAAACCGGCATGGTGTAGGCGATCAGCGCGGCCTCGCTCGCCGGCAGCCAGAGCAGCGCGAGCCCCATCAGCACCATCCAGCCGGTGACGTTGAGCGCCGCATAGAGCACGAGCCGCGGCCACAGCCGGCTCTCGACATGCAGGCTCTGGGCACGGATCAGCGCCAGCGCCGCGAGCAGCACGGCGCCGATCACCCCGGTGGTGCCGCGCAAGGTCAGCGGCGGCAGCTCGCTGAGCAGGAACTTGGTAGACGGCCAGTTGAACCCCCAGCCCACTGAGGTGATGGCGAGGAACATCAGGCCGGCGGGCGCAAGGCGCGGCCGCGCGGAAGGCTTCTGGACTGTCATGGAACCCGGCGGGGATGTGAGTCGGCCTCACCTTGCCCGCGATTTTGTCGCCCGACCATCACGGCTCTGACATGCCTGATCCGTACTTTGCCCGTAGGCCTACGTGAGTCCCCAAAATTCAATCCGGGACCGCGAATAAAAACTTCGCCTGTGAACAGCGGGGCGAAGCTCCGATCCACAGGCGATAGGAATATTTTTGGCTTGGGAATCCCTGAGGACTCACCGATAGTTGGCTCGATCACAGGCGCGGCACCGACCCCTGTTATCCCCCTCTTTCCACCATATTTAGTGTTTGATTCAGAAACTCGTACTAGTCCTTGACGGGCGTGACGGACATGGCCTAGCTTTCAACCTGTTCGGCGCGAGTGTGTTTGGGTCCCCGCCGGTCGCTCCCACAAGGGTTCCAAAATGACCACTCCGCCAGGCCTTCGGGCCGCGGGTGAAGGGCTTCTCTGCCCTGATTTTGGGCCCGAGGTCTTTCGAGTCCGGGGCGACAGAACGGGCCGCGAAGGACCCGGAAACAGAGGCCGTAACCGGCCCGAGAAGAAGCGTACGCGTGACGTGTCGCGTGAAGCGTTTTGGGGCGTTGAATGCATGACCCGGAGCACCCGACCAGTCGGGGGGCAGCGCCGGGACGATGCCGCCGCAGGGCCGGTCATACCGGCGCCCAGCGGATGAGAGAAAACAGGCCGGATCCACCGGCTGAGCTGCGGATGACGGGAGGCGTGCTGAAGCGTGTTCCCTTAAGTCCGCGAACAGACAACATTCCGGCACCTGCGGACAAACGTGGGGCCGGGCAGAAGAAGAGACGGGGCTCGACCATGCGAATCGAACGACGCAACACCACCAGCGGACAATCTCCCTATGCCGGGACCAATTTCCGCCTGACCACATCAGAGATCCGCAATCCGGACGGCTCGGTCGTGTTCCGCGCCGAGAACGTCGAGGTTCCGGAGTTCTGGTCGCAGGTCGCCTCCGACGTGCTGGCGCAGAAGTATTTCCGTAAAGCGGGCGTTGCCGCGCGCCTGAAGAAGGTCGAGGAAGAGACCGTGCCGTCCTGGCTGTGGCGTTCGGTGCCCGACACCGAGGCGCTTGGCCTCCTGCCGGAGAACGAGCGCATCGTCGGCGAGACCTCGGCCAAGCAGGTGTTCGATCGCCTCGCCGGCTGCTGGACCTATTGGGGCTGGAAGGGCGGCTACTTCTCCACGGAAGAAGACGCCCTCGCCTTCTTCGACGAGCTCCGCTTCCAGCTGGCAAAACAGATGGTCGCGCCGAACTCGCCGCAGTGGTTCAACACCGGGCTGCATTGGGCCTATGGCGTCGATGGTCCCGGCCAGGGCCACTATTACGTCGACTGGAAGACCGGCAAACTCACAAAATCGAAGTCGGCCTATGAGCATCCGCAGCCGCATGCCTGCTTCATCCAGGGCGTCGGCGACGACCTCGTCAACGAGGGCGGCATCATGGATCTCTGGGTGCGCGAGGCGCGCCTGTTCAAGTACGGCTCCGGCACCGGCTCCAACTTCTCGAGCCTGCGCGGCGAAGGCGAGAAGCTGTCCGGCGGCGGCCGCTCGTCCGGCCTGATGAGCTTCCTCAAGATCGGCGACCGCGCCGCGGGCGCGATCAAGTCGGGCGGCACCACGCGCCGCGCCGCCAAGATGGTCGTGGTCGATGCCGATCACCCCGATATCGAGACCTATATCGACTGGAAGGTGAAGGAGGAGCAGAAGGTCGCCGCCCTCGTCACCGGCTCCAAGATCAACCAGAAGCACCTCAAGGCCGTGATGAAGGCCTGCGTCAACTGCGAAGGCAGCGGCGACGACTGCTTCGATCCCGAGAAGAACCCTGCCCTGCGCCGCGAGATCAAGCTCGCGCGCCGCGCGCTGGTGCCGGACAACTACATCAAGCGCGTCATCCAGTTCGCCAGGCAGGGCTACAAGGACATCTCGTTCGACACCTACGACACCGACTGGGATTCCGAGGCCTACCTCACCGTCTCCGGCCAGAACTCCAACAACTCGGTGTCGCTGAAGGACGATTTTCTGCGCGCGGTGGAAACCGATGGCGACTGGAATCTCGTCGGCCGCACCACGAAGAAGGTGACGAAGACGCTGAAGGCCCGCGACCTCTGGGAGAAGATCGGCTACGCCGCCTGGGCGAGCGCCGATCCCGGCCTGCACTTCAACACCACGATGAACGACTGGCACACCTGCAAGGCGTCCGGCGACATCCGCGCGTCCAATCCGTGCTCGGAATACATGTTCCTGGACGACACGGCGTGCAACCTCGCCTCGGCCAACCTGCTGACGTTCTACAGCACGACCACAAAGCGGTTCGACATCGAGTCCTACGAGCACCTCTGCCGGCTCTGGACCATCGTGCTCGAAATCTCCGTGATGATGGCCCAGTTCCCGTCGAAGGCGATCGCCGAACTGTCCTACGAATTCCGCACGCTCGGCCTCGGCTTTGCAAACATCGGCGGCCTCTTGATGACCATGGGCCTGCCCTATGACAGCAAGGAAGGCCGTTCGCTGTGCGGCGCGCTGACCGCGGTCATGACCGGCATCGCCTACAAGACCTCGGCCGAGATGGCGGCCGAGCTCGGCACCTTCCCGGGCTACAAGAAGAACGCCGCGCACATGCTGCGCGTGATCCGCAACCACCGCCGCGCCGCCCACGGCAACGCGGCCGGTTACGAGGCGCTCTCGGTCAACCCGGTGCCGCTCGATCACGCCTCCTGCCCGCAGGCGGACATCGTCACCCATGCCAGGCTGGCCTGGGACGACGCGCTGGCGCTCGGCGAGGTCAACGGCTATCGCAACGCCCAGACCACGGTGGTGGCGCCGACCGGCACCATCGGCCTCGTGATGGATTGCGACACCACCGGCATCGAGCCCGACTTCGCGCTGGTGAAGTTCAAGAAGCTCGCCGGCGGCGGCTACTTCAAGATCATCAACCAGGCGGTGCCCTCCGCGCTGCGTGCGCTCGGCTATCGCGAGAGCGAGATCGCCGAGATCGAGGCCTACGCCGTCGGCCACGGCTCGCTGTCGAATGCGCCGGGCATCAACGCCTCAACCCTGAAGGCAAAGGGCTTCACCGACGAAGCCATTGCCAAGGTCGAGAAGGCGCTGCCGACCGCGTTCGACATCAAGTTCGCCTTCAACAAGTGGACTTTTGGCGAAGACTTCATCCGCGACCAGCTCGGCATCGGCGCCGAGGCTATCGCTGCGCCCGGCTTCGACCTGCTCTCGGCGGTCGGCTTCACCAAGCGCGAGATCGAGGCCGCCAACGTGCACATCTGCGGCGCGATGACGGTGGAGGGAGCTCCACACCTCAAGCCAACCGATTACGCGGTGTTCGATTGCGCCAATCCCTGCGGCAAAATTGGAAAACGCTACCTCTCGGTCGAGAGCCACATAAGGATGATGGCGGCCTCGCAGCCGTTTATCTCGGGCGCGATCTCCAAGACCATCAACATGCCGAACGACGCCACGGTGGAGGACTGCAAGTCCGCCTACCTGTTGTCGTGGAAGCTGGCACTGAAGGCCAACGCGCTGTACCGCGACGGCTCGAAGCTGTCGCAGCCGCTGAACTCGCAGCTCATCTCCGACGATGAGGACGAGGACGATGCGGTGGAAGCGCTGTACGAGAAGCCGATGGCCGCGCGTGCCGCCCAGGTCTCGGAGAAGATCGTCGAGAAGCTGGTCGAGCGCATCGTCGTGATGCGCGAGCGCGAGAAGATGCCCGATCGCCGCAAGGGCTACACCCAGAAGGCGGTTGTCGGCGGCCACAAGGTGTACCTGCGCACCGGCGAATATGACGACGGAAGGCTCGGCGAGATCTTCATCGACATGCACAAGGAAGGCGCGGCGCTGCGCTCCTTCATCAACAATTTTGCGATCGCAGTGTCCCTAGGTCTGCAATACGGCGTGCCGCTGGAAGAATATGTCGACGCCTTCACCTTCACCCGCTTCGAGCCCGCGGGTCCGGTGCAGGGCAACGACTCGATCAAGTACGCGACCTCGATCCTCGACTATGTCTTCCGCGAGCTCGCGGTGAGCTACATGGCGCGCTTCGATCTCGCCCATGTCGATCCGAACGAGTCGGGCTTCGACGCGCTCGGCAAGGGCGTCGAGGAAGGCAAGGAGCCGGATGAGGCCCCCGCCCAGCACCAGGCCACCAAGTACCTGTCGAAGGGTCTGACCCGGTCGCGCACCGACAACCTGGTCGTCATGCGCGGCGGCTCGGCCGCGGTGAGCCCGGGCGCCGACAACGCGCCCGCCGGCAACCGCGTCACCGCGCTCGCCTCCCACGGCGCAACCTCGCGCGGCGCCTCCGACACCGTCGAAGGCGCGGTCGCCCTCAAGCAGGAGGTCAGCCACGACCTCTCGCCGACCGAGAAGCTCGAGGCGCTGAACTGGAGCAAGCCCGGCACCGCCGCAGCCGCCGCCCCGTCCAAGGCGGAGCGTCGCGCCGAAGCGAAGGCCAAGGGCTACGAAGGCGAGATGTGCTCGGAGTGCGGCAACTTCACGCTGGTGCGAAATGGCACCTGCATGAAGTGCGATACTTGTGGGTCCACGACGGGGTGTTCGTGAGGCCGCGATCCGCCGAGATACAATTGAAAGGCCGCCGAAGAGCGGCCTTTTCTTCGTGCGTTGAACTCATCTGCTATGGGCTGATAGCCCCCGTTTTGCGATGATCTTGATTTGGCAACTCCACGACTTGAAGTGCCCCCTTATGACATTTAGCTTTTCAGCTCGTACCCCGACTGGCGAAATGAGCTTCCGCGTCGACCCAGGCGAATCAATTCTATTCGTCGGCGCAAACGGTGGAGGCAAGACGAGACTCGCCGTCAAAATCGAAGAAGCCCTCGGAAAAGACGCCCACCGCATATCTGCACACCGCGCTCTCGCGCTGAACGCATCAATCCCCAAAGTCAACGAAAAGACGGCGCTCTTGGGACTCAGGCATGGATATGCCTACCCAGGATCAGCGGTTGAACACCGTCTCGGAAATCGCTGGCAAGGCAATGCGGCGGTTTTCTTACTGAACGACTACGACTTCCTTGTGCAAGCTCTCTTTGCGGACCAAGCAAATACCGCCCTTCAAACGCACAACAATGCGCGGGCCGGCTTTAACCAACCTGTGTCGGCGACCAAGTTTGAGCAGCTCGTCGAAATCTGGGACCGTATCCTTCCAAACCGAAAGCTCGATATCACCGGCGACGACATTCAAGCTGCTGTGACTCGCACTGGTCAGAAGTATCGAGCCGGCGACATGAGCGACGGTGAGCGCGCAATCTTCTATTTAATCGGACAAACGCTCACGGCGGCCGCAAACAGCGTATTGATTTTTGATGAGCCCGAGTTGCACATCCATCGCTCAATAATGTCCCGCCTTTGGGATGAACTTGAGGCCGTCCGCCCTGATTGCGCGATGGTCTTTATCTCGCACGATCTCGAATTCGTTGCCTCGCGCGAGGGCCAAAAGTATGTTTTGCGCACCTACAACCCGACGACGGGCTGGGTTATTGAACCCGTTCCAGAAGACACCGGCTTTTCCGAAGAGATCACTACGTTAATCCTTGGAAGCCGGAAGCCGGTGCTCTTCGTAGAAGGGCAAGGCCAAAGCCTCGATCAAGCAATTTACCGCGCCTGCTATCCAGATTGGACCATCATCCCCCGCGGCTCGTGTGAGGAAGTCATTCACGCCGTTATCACAATGCGCGCCAATGCTTCTCTCACTCGTATAACTTGCGCGGGTATCGTCGACGCCGATGCATACGATGCCGCAGACTTGCAGTTGCTCGAAAGTAGGGGAATCGCGACCTTACCGGTTTCTGAAATCGAAAATCTCTTTCTGCTGCCAAGCGTCTTGGAAGCTATCGCACGATCTGAGGGCTATGATGGACCTGCTCTTTCGGACAAACTGACTCCAATCTTTGATGAACTGTTCGACCAAGCCCGTGAACCCAAAAATCGCCTTTCTATCGTGTTGCGGTACTGCCGACGAAGAATTGACCGCACTCTTAAGAAAATCGACTTTAGCTCAGCTGCCGACGTGGAAGCACTTGCGTCCGACTACGTTAACAAGACTGGCAACCTGAGCGTAACCGATCTTGCCAAACTGGCGAATGACAGCATTCAATCAGCCATCGTCAACGGTAACATTCCTGAACTGCTCAAATGGTATGACAACAAGGGAGTTTTGGCCCTTGCGTGCAAGGTGAAAGGTCAGACAAAGGTTCAGTTCGAACAGTGGATAGTGCGCGCGCTGCGCAACCGTGTTGCGCCTGCATTTTCGGACGCGATACGAAACGTCTTGCCTACAGTTTCACCTGCCTGAAACCATCAAGCGTAGCGCGGATTAGCCGAAGGCGTAAATCCACCAGCTCGCTCGCAACTGTCGCGACGGGGTTGCGCTTCGCCAACCCCGCCCTACTCTATTCTCTGCCCGCTTTCCCGCAGGACAGTCTATTGCGTCCGCTCGTCGATGAGCGGCGTCGCCGTCCGTTGCACCCGCTCATAGCGGCTGATTTGATCTTGCGAGATTTTCTTCATGGCCAGCAATTCATCTGAGGTCTTGGCCTTGAGCTGAGCGAAGATGGCCGACTGTGGCACCTCCGCGTCCATCGGCGATGGGTTCGATCGAAGCGCGATCATCCGGTCAATGCGCTGCAACATCGAACGATGGCGCTCCACGATCTTGCGCGCGAGCTGAACATAGTGCAGCAATCGATCGGTCGACAAGGCGCGCGCGCCCTCCTCGTTTCCTGCAATCAGCTGGTTTAGATGCTCGTCGACGATGTCGGTGCACAGGTCGATGCATTCATCGCAGATGAAGACGGCAGGACCCGCCACCAACTTGCTCACGTCATGCTGGTTCTTGCCGCAGAAGGAGCAGTAGAGCAGACCGCCCTGGGCGGCTTGCTTCTGAGCGCCGGCGGCATCGATCCTGGCAGACAGGATATTCCAGGTCTCGCAGCCGAACGCCTTCGCGATCAGTTCCAGGGATTCGCTGTGAGTGGTTTGTATCGCCCTGGCATTCAAGGCGTTGCGCAGAGACCGCGCCATCGCCTTCGCATCGCGAAAATCGCGCATGGGTACACCCCTATCGGCGAACGGAGGAGATCGGTGCTTGCCTTGCCGACCCGCTCGCCAATAGCGAGGGTGTGGCGGATTTTGATACGTTCACTATCCACAAAGGGCGCAAGCAGCGGGTGTATCAACCCGGCACCATCATTGGGCGCGATCGGCCTGTTGTCAATATCGACAAGCATGCCGTTCTCTCGACATCGTAAGGCGAATATGGAGATGAACTTGCAGCCTTCAGTGATTTACCACATCTGCTCGCCTGCCGCGTGGGCAGCAGCGAGCAACGGCGAATACCGCTCTGCGTCGTTCGACAGCGAGGGGTTCATTCATTGCTCGACGCCCGAGCAACTCATTGAAGTCGCGAATTACCTCTTCCAGGGTCAACGAGGCCTGATCTTGCTCGCCATCGATCCGGCTCGCGTGATCCCGCCCATCCGGTACGAGGACGCGGGCAACGGCAAATTGTACCCGCATATATATGGTCCTCTCAACGCAAGTGCCGTTGTTGCCGTCCAACCATTCGAACCAGGCACCGACGGCACGTTTGATCTGCAAACTTAGGCTCTCGGCTCCAGTTGCTCGCCATTGAAAATATGGAGCATCCCCGCAAATCCGGGATGATCGGCCTCCACGACGTAACGCACTGCACCGGCGCGCGTCGTGAAAACTGAAACGATGATGCCAGGATACTCATAACCGGCACGCTTCCTGACGAGATCGCCGACCTTGAAAGACTGGGACATCATTCCTCGTAAAGTTGCGAGCGACTGCTGAATCACTGAGGTGAGCTGCCATGATAGCAGGTCACAACGGCATGTCGCCGAGCATCAAAGGTCAGCGGAGGGTCATTTCGACGGGTTCTTTCTTATAGCCCGGATGAGCCAACGGGTCCTGCAAATGCGCGCCCGATGACAGGCTCTGCGATATCCGGAACCAACGTCACCAAACGCACGACCGGCCCCGCATATCGCTTCGCTCATGCGGGCTACTGGCTGGCACGCTTTTCAAGGAGCAGCGTGCGGTCGGCGATATCATTCAATTCGAACGCCTGGGAGTCGAGGAACGCGACGGACCCGTTGTTGGGGTCCGCGGCGAGGCGATGGGTTTCACCCAGATGATGCTTCAGCCAGGCCCGCTGCTCGGTCTGCAATTGCGCGTGCGCCTCGCCCTTCGACCTTGCGAGAAGCGCTTGATAGGCGATGTTGAGCCTGACGTCCCACTTCTCGATTGCGGTCTTGCCGCACGCCAGCATCTTCGTTGACACCCCTTCGGCCTTGTCCATGCACGCATCATACTCGGTGCTTTGCTGCGCGCGTGCCGACCAAGTCCCGAGCACGAGCGCAGCTGCAACAATGACAAGCCTTCGCGAAAGCATGACCACGTCCAAATCACCCTACCTGCGTCTTTCGACAACCATCGCCGCACAAAAGCGTCCGAAATGAGATCACAGCATTGATGCACCGGCTATCTGGCGGCGGCTGCTCAGCAAGCGTAGCCCGGATGAGCCAACGGGTCGCGCGAATGCGCGCCCGATGACAGGCTCCGCGATATCCGGGACCAACGTCACCAGACGCACGACCGACCCCGCATATCGCTTCGCTCATGCGGGCTACTGCTGCGACCCTGGCCGAGAAGCAGACCGCAACCATGCGGCGCGCGTATTCGGGCTGCCCCGCCAATGCGATAACACCGCGTTTGCATCATCGCACGCGCAGCAAATCAATCAGATGTCATCAGCCACGCGCAACGTGATCCGCGTCAATTCCGACGGGCGGCCGAGCCGCAAGGCAAAACCCGGCCAGAGCGCGGTGCCGTTGTTGACGTAGAGCGTCATCCCGTCGACGTTGTAGCGGCCCGAGACGAAGCCGGCATTGGCGCGCGCGGCGAGGCGATCGATCCCCAGGATCAATCCGCCATGGGTGTGTCCGGAGAGCTGCAGGGCGACGCCGAGCCGAGCTGCCTTGCGTGCGTCGCTCGGCTGGTGGTCGAGCAGGACGACCGGCGCGCCCTTGGGGGCGCCGTCGAGAACCGCGCCAAGGTCGCGGATGGAATGCCCCCGGTGTCGCGAGGCGCGGTCGGTAATCCCTGCGATCACCAGGCGGCCGCCGCCGCGTTCGAGCACGATGTGCCTGTTCTCGAGCGAGCGCAGGCCGAGCGCTTCGTAGTGCGCCATCCAGCCGTCATAGCCGAAGATATATTCGTGATTGCCCGAGATCACGTAGACGCCATCGGCGGCCATCAGGTCGCGCAACGGCGCGATGTCGCCCCGCCGCGCATCAATGGTGCCGTCGATCAGATCGCCGGTGATCGCGATCAGGTCGGCGCCGAGCTTGTTCGAACGCTCGACCACGGCACGCGCCCACGGCGCAGGAAACAGCCGGCTGATGTGCAGATCGGTCAGTTGCAGGATGGTGTAGCCGTCAAACTGGAGCGGAAGTCCGCGGATCCCGACCTCGACATCCCTGAGCGGCGGAATGCGCATCGCCTGATGGACGCCGATCGCGGCGGCGGCGGCCGCGAGCACAGCAAGTGCGTAGCGGACGCCGTCGGGGGCGCCGACGAAGCCGCCGTGGATCAGCGCGGCCACCAGCAGCCCGGCATCGAGCGCCAGTTGCAGCAGCGCCAGCAGCATGATCGCGCCGAACGCCCAGTTGAACAGGACGACCACCGGACGCGGAAACTCCGGCGAGAATTCCGATCCCGACGACAGCCTGTTCCAGCGGTGAAACTGCAAGGCGACCAGCACCAGCAACGCGGCGACGATCTTTGCCGGCAGCGGCCAGTCGAGCGGCCAGATGAAGCGGGCCAGGATCAGCAGACTGGTCAGGCCGAAGATGAGCTGGGGAATTGGTTCGCTCCGGATCGGATCGGTGGGCTGCGCGGTTCGCGCTCAGCGAAGGTAGGGTGGATCGGCCGCGCGCGTAAGCCGCCATCATCAGCACATTTTCGGCAAGTCGCGCTTGGCCGACGCGCCTTGCGCTTTTGTGCCAATAGCCCGGATGAGCGAAGCGATATCCGGGATCCGCCTCGCAAGAACACACCACCGGCCCCCGCATATCGCTTCGCTCATGCGGGCTACGCGGGCTGCGCGCGTTGCGGACCTTCCCCATCAGCATGATCGGCCCCTCCCGAAAAATGAACTTGAACGTCGCTCATTTTTATGCCAGATATTGAACATTGTTCATTTTTGCCGGAGCCGGCGATGCAAACGACCTTCCGGATCGACGGATTGACCGGGTCCGAGCGGCCCGTAAAACGGTGGATCAAGCACGCCCCGACGATCATCACGGTCGGCATCATTGCGGCCTTCGCGGCGCACGGACGCATCGCGCAGCCGGCCAGCTACAACGATTTCGCCGACCACTCGGCCATCTTCGGCATCCCGCACGCAGCCGATGTCCTGTCGAACGCAGGCTTCGCCCTGGTCGCGATCTGGGGCTGGCTGGCGCTGCGCCCTCACCGCAACAGCGATCGGCTGCGCGCCGGATGGCCCGGCTACCGCCTGTTCCTGATCGGCCTGTTCCTGACCGCCTTCGGGTCCGCGTTCTTTCACCTCGCCCCCGGCAATGGCCGGCTGACCTGGGACATGCTGCCGATCGCACTTGCCGGCGCCGGCCTGCTGGTCGGCGTCCGCGGCGACACCCAGCCGAGATCGAAGACGAACATCGAAGCGATCGTTCTCGGGCTGTTCGCTGTCGGTAGCGTCGCATGGTGGGCCGCCACCGACAGGCTCGGTGCGGGTGACCTGCGACCGTATCTGCTGCTGCAGGTCCTCCCGCTCATCCTGATCCCGCTGTGGCAGTCGGTCTATCGCGCGCCGCGTGCCGACCGCATCGCGTTCGCCGCCGCGATGGCGCTGTACGTTGCGGCCAAGGTCGCCGAGGTGCTCGACCACGAGATCGCAGACACGCTCGGGTTCGTCAGCGGACACACCTTGAAGCATCTGCTCGCGACGGGAGCTACGGCCGCAATCGTCTGGGGCCTGACGCGACGATTCTCCGATAGCGGTGGTCGAGCGTACGGATCAGGTCTGTAGGATGGGTAGAGCGAAGCGAAACCCATCAACCTTCTATCCGCGCGGAGACATGATGGGTTTCGCTTCGCTCTACCCATCCTACGCCACCTTCACAATTTCGGAATAATAGAAAGTACCACCGATTTGCCCGACGCGTCAAGTCGTACTTCCGAGTGCCGGCGGCAACCTGCACCTTTGCATGGGGTTGTTTTCGATATTTTGGATGGGCAGCCCTGCTTCCTCGATCGCATCAGGCGGATTGACCGGCATGGCGACCGCATCCATATGCATCTGCATGAACCGGCTGTTCCCCGCCGTTTCGCATCCACCTGGACACAGCCAAATACCATCGGCTCCCGTCCCTAACGCTCCGGAGTCGCCGTGGCCGCCCTCTCCATTCTCGATCTCGTCCGCGTCACCGAGGAAACCGACGCGCGCGGCGCGCTCTATAACGCGCGCGATGTCGCCGCGCATGCGGAGGCGCTCGGCTATCGCCGCATCTGGGTGGCGGAGCATCACAACATGGCGGGGATCGCCAGCGCCGCGACGTCGGTCGTGATCGGGCACATCGCGGCGGGCACCAAGACCATCCGGGTCGGCGCCGGCGGCATCATGCTGCCCAATCACGCGCCCTATGTCATTGCCGAGCAGTTCGGCACGCTGGCGCGGCTGTTTCCGGACCGTATCGACCTTGGCCTCGGCCGCGCGCCGGGCACCGACCAGCTCACGCTGCGCGCGCTGCGCCGCACGCCGGAATCCGCCGAGAACTTTCCGCAGGACGTGCTCGAGGTGCAGGCTTTCCTCGCGGCCGCCGGTCCCAACCAGCGCATCCAGGCGGTGCCGGCCGCGGGCACCGACGTGCCGCTGTGGATTCTCGGCTCGAGCAATTTCGGCGCGATGCTGGCCGGCGAGCTCGGCCTGCCCTACGCCTTCGCCTCGCACTTTGCCCCCGAGCTGCTGATCCAGGCGCTGCAGATCTATCGCGCCCGCTTCAAGCCGTCGGAGCAGCTCGACCGTCCCTACACCATGGTCGGCGTCAACATCATCGCCGCCGACACCGACGAGGAGGCGCGGCGGCTGGCGACCACGCAGCAGATGTCGTTCACCAACATCTTCCGCGGCGCGCGCGGCCTCAGCCAGCCGCCGATCGACGACATCGAGAGCTACTGGTCGCCGTCGGAGAAGATGCAGGCGATGCGGATGCTCGCGCGCTCCATCATCGGCTCGCCCGCGACGGTGCGCGCCGGCATCGACGCGCTGGTCGCGGAGACCGGCGCCGACGAGCTGATGATCGTGTCCGACGTCTATGATCACCAGAAGCGCCTGCGATCGTTCGAATTGATCGCCCAGGCCGGCGGGATCACGCCGCAGACGTAGCCTGCAGGATGGGCGGTGGCGCAGCAACGCAGCCTCACTTCGGCGTGCCGGCGGGCGCCTGCGACTGTGCGAGTTGGCCGAGCGTCACGCTCAGTGAATTCGGCGCATTGTCCCGCAGCATCGAAAGCTTGACCGAACTGCCCGGCGCTCCCGCATAGACCTTCTTGGTCAGCTCGTTGGCGCTCTTGATCGGCTCGTCATTGACCGAGGTGATCACGTCGCCCCGCCTCAATCCGGCCTTCGCTGCCGGGCCGCCGGTCTGCACGCCGACCACGACCGCGCCGTGCAGATTGTTCGCACCGAGGCTTTCGGCAATGCCGGGGGTGATCGATTGAATCTGGGCGCCCATCCAGCCGCGCGTGACCGAGCCCTTGTCCTTCAGCTGCGGGATCACCGTCTTCACGGTATCCGCGGGTATCGCGAACGCGACACCGACCGAGCCGCCGGAGGGCGAGAAGATCAGGCTGTTCACGCCGATCACCTCACCATGCGTGTTGAAGCTCGGGCCGCCGGAATCGCCGCGATTGATCCGCGCGTCGATCTGGACGAAATCTTCCGAAGACCCGGTCTCCAGATCGCGCGCACGCGCCGAGACGATTCCCGCGGTGACGGTGTTTCCGAGGCCGAATGAATTGCCGGCCGCGAGCACCCAATCGCCGGTGCGCGGCGCTTGATCCGCGAGATTGACATAGCTGAAGTCGGTCCGCCCATCGACCTTGAGCAGGGCCAGATCGCTGACCGGATCCTTGCCCAGGACTTTCGCCTTGTAGACCTTGTTGTCGCTGGTGCGGACATCGGCGCGGTCGCTGCCGCCGAGGACGTGATTGTTCGTCACTGCGTAGCCGTCCGCCGAGATGAAGAAGCCCGAACCGATCGAGGTCATCTCACCCAGCTTCGGCAGATTGCCCGGTCCGCGCCTGCCGGGATTCGGAACGGCCCTCCCCGGCGTGTCCTGATCAGGCGAGCCGTCCGGCCCGAGAGAACCGCCTGGTGAGTCGCCGGGAGACGAGTCGTCGTCATCCGCCGCAGCCGCCACCTTGGCGTTGACGCCAATCACAGCCGGCCCGACCTTCTCCGCAAGGTCGGCGAACTCGCCGGGACCACCATTGCCATGTTCCGCGCGCGAATTCACCGGCTGTGCGCGGGCAAGATTTGCGCTTACAAGACTTGCGCCTACAAGACTTGCGCTCACCAGCAACGCCGACGTGAAGGCGGCGGTGACGAGCGACGTGCGAAGGCAGACGAAGGCCGAACTTCTCTGATTCATCTTCCGCATCCATGTTTGGGATCAGCCGATTGCTCCTGGATGAATTGCCGGCCCGGACGCGACGATCAGTGAACCGTTCCCCGCGAGCACAGGGGCGCAATGCCGAGCGACGGACGGCAACGGATAGGGGCGCGGACCGTTCCATCGGCATCCGCGGGTGGACGAGCGGCTCGCCACCTTTGCGCCGCTTTGCGCATCAAATCGCCGGGTTTTTGCTTGCTTTGGCTGCCTGTGCCTCTACGGTGCGCCCGCAACGACGGAGACGATCTCGACCATGGACGCCGCAATGAACTGCCCGAAATGCAATTCCGAGCATGCCTATCAGGACGGCGCTCTCTGGGTCTGCCCGGAATGTGCCCATGAGTGGAGCAGCGATGCGGCCGCCGAGAGCGCGCAGGAAGCGGGCGTACGCGACGCGCACGGCAACCCGCTGACGGACGGCGACAGCGTCATCGTGATCAAGGACCTCAAGGTCAAGGGCTCGTCGTCGGTGGTCAAGGGCGGCACCAAGGTCAGGAACATCCGCCTCACCGAGGGCAGCGACGGACACAACATCGCATGCAAGATCGACGGCATCGGCGCGATGAATCTGAAATCGGAGTTCGTCAAGAAGGCCTAGCGTAGCCCAGCTTACGCATCCGCCAATGCTTTCGCCGGTGAGGCGGCAGCCTTCGCGATGGGCCGGTTCTCGTCGTCGACCAGCACGACCCGCGGATGAAACTTGCGCGCCTCGTCGGCGTCGAAGCCGGCATAGGCGACGATGATGACCTTGTCGCCGGCCATGGCGAGCCGCGCGGCCGCGCCGTTGAGGCCGATGGTGCCCGATCCCGCCGGCGCCTCGATCACATAGGTCGAGAAGCGCGCGCCAGTGTCGATGTTATAGATGTCGACGCGTTCATTGATGAGGAAACCGGCGGCCTCGATCAAATTGCGGTCGATCGAAATCGACCCCTCATAATGCAAGTCCGCTTCGGTGACGTGCGCGCGATGAATCTTGCCCTTCATCAAAGTCACTTGCATCGAGACCATCCCGTATCGTTGTGTCGGAATTTTCCGCGCCGCCAATAACGGCGTGCCGCCTCCGCGTCAACGTTGTCCGGGCGTACGCTCGCTTCAAGCGCGGTTCCGCCGCGATGGGTTTGTCCTGAAATCGCCGACCGCGCCGGTCTGCAATACTCCGCGCATCCCAAATCGGAGAATGAACGCGCTGCGGCGAAGCCTTTCCGGAGCAAGCTATTATTTGTGACCCGGTGGCGAACGCCCTACTCCTGCTTGCTCGCAATCTCGTTCGCCAAGACCACTATCACCTCGCCGTCGAGGATCGGCTTCGCGACCTCAAAGAAGCGCGCCACAGCCGGCGAATTGTTGTGCCGGTCCATCGCCGCCTGATCCAGGTATCGCTCATACGTCGAAAATATCCGCGGACTGTCGACATCCTGCGAGACGTAGTAGCCGACGGTGGACGGCTCGTTGGCGCGGACATGCTCGACGACGTCGAGCAACGCCTGACGCATCGCCGCCTCATGGCCCTTCTTCGCGCGGATGATCGCCGTGATTGCCAGCATGCACTCTCTCCGGAGGTTTGGTAGCCCGTAGGACGGGTTTCGCTTAGTTTATCATCGGGCCGCGCGACGCGCGGCCCCGTTGGCTCGACCCATCCTACACGCTTTTGACTGGCTCACACCCGGCTCAACGCCTGCGCGATGTCGGCCACCAGGTCGGACGGATGCTCGATCCCGATCGAGAGCCGGATTGTCGAATCCAGCACGCCGATCCGTTTGCGGATGTCGGCCGGCACGCCGGAATGCGTCATGGTGGCCGGCAGGCTCGCGAGCGACTCGGTGCCGCCGAGGCTGACTGCGAGCTTGAAGATCTGCAGCGAGTTGAGGAATTTCTCCGCCGCCTGCTGCCCGCCGACGATATCGAACGAGAAGGTCGAACCGGCGCCGCTGCTTTGGCTCGCGAACACGCGCCCCGCAGGCGACGCCGGATCGTGATGGCCGAGATAATGCACCTGCGCCACCTTGGGATGGTCGCGCAGATAGTCGGCGACGATCCGCGCGTTGCGGTCGGCCTTTTCCATGCGCAGACTGAGCGTTTCCAGCGAACGGCTGATCATCCAGCAGGAATGCGGATCGAGCTGGGTGCCGATCGCGCCGCGCAGCGCCTTGATGTCCTTCATCAGCTTCTTCGAGCCGAGCGCCGCGCCAGCGATCAGGTCGGAATGGCCGCCGACATATTTCGTCAGCGAGTACAGCGAGAGATCGGCGCCGTGCTCGATCGGCCGCTGAAACACCGGCCCGAGCAGCGTGTTGTCGCAGGCGATAATCGGCGTTTGGCCCTGTGCCTTGCCGATCGCGTCGGCGATGCGCCGCGTCAGCGCGATATCGACCAGGCCGTTGGTCGGATTGGCCGGCGTCTCGATGAAGATCATCGCGACGCGGCCCTTCTTCATCGCCTCGTCGGCAGCGGCGCGGATGACACTCTCGTCGAGGCCGTCGGCAAAGCCCACGGCGTGAATCGAGAAGCCCGCCAGTGTCCTGGTGAACAGCGTCTCAGTGCCGCCATAGAGCGGCTGCGAATGCAGGATCACGTCGCCGGGCCGCGCGAAGGCCAGCACCGTGGTCGAGATCGCCGACATGCCGGAGGAGAACAGCGCGCAGCTCTCGGTGCGCTCATAGATCGCAAGCCGGTCCTCGACGATCTCGCTGTTCGGATGATTGAAGCGCGAATAGACCAGCCCCGCCCCCATGCCCTCCGGAGGCTCGCGCCGGCCCGCGACAAAGTCGAAAAAGTCCTTGCCGTCCTCGGCGGTGCGGAACACGAAGGTCGAGGTCAGGAACACGGGCGGCTTGACGGCGCCCTCCGACAGCTGCGGATCGTAGCCATAGTTCAGCATCTGGGTTTCCGGATGCAGCAGGTGATTGCCGATATGGGTTTTGGACGGAAACGGTTTTGTCATGGCCGGTCTCCTGTTCACGGGCCGCCGCGCTGGCGGCGATTCCCGGAATGATGGGACCAGCATACCCCAGCTTTATGCCATTCAGCCAAAGCACGGCATCAGACAGTTCTGGATAACGAACGGCCGGCGTGCGCCTTGCTCCGCCGGCCGCTCCGAATGTCAGGCAGTGTGAAGACGCGGGCTACCAGCCGCGATCCACGTTGCGCACCTCGCCGGTCCGCGCGTCGACATCGACCTTCATCCAGCGGCCGAGGCGGTCACGCCCCTCGACCTCCCACTCGTCGCCGAGGAACTGGGTATTGGACACCGTCACGATGCCGAGACCGGTCGCGACATCGAGCGCGGCCTCCATCGAGACCTGGCTGCCGGAATCGTAGGCCATCGCCGGCGTCGCTGCGCCGATCGCCAGGGCCGCGATCGCGGGAATAATGAAACTTCGCATGGCTCACTCCTCATGGAACAGGATGTTATGCCGCATAAAACGAGCGGCGCACCCATCAGTTCCGACAACAGGAGTGCGAAGCAGCGCGAAACTTCGGCAGTTGCGGCGATTTGGTGGCGGTTCCGGTTTCATCGACGCGCGCTGCTCGCCTTGCGCGCTCTCTTCTTCCACATTCGAAATCCGCCCTCGAATGCGTTGGCGTTGTCGCCGAACCTCACCTTGGGCGGCGGGTTGTCGACCTTGTCGGCATTGCCGCCGCCGAGCACGATGTACTCGGGCTCCAGCGCGGCTGACAGCCGCGCGATGACGTCGTCGACGCTCTTGCGCCATTTCTTCCGGCCGCGCCGCTCGAGACCCGCGGCGCCGACATAATCCTCGAACGTTGCGCCCTTGCGGTACGGCAAATGACCAAGCTCCATCGGCTCGTAAACACCGTCCACGATCATCGCGGAGCCGAGGCCGGTGCCGAGCCCGAGAAACAGCATCCGGCCGCCCTGATAGCTGCCGATCGCCTGCATCAGCGCATCGTTGACGACCCTGGTCGGGCGGCCGAACGCCCGGTGAAAATCGAAGCCGGCCCAGCCGCGGCCGAGATTGTGCGGCTCGGTCAGCGGACGGTTGTGAACGACGGGTCCCGGATAACCGACCGAGATCACATCATAGGACCAGTCCTTTGTGAGCAGCTTGACCTGCCGCACCATCTCGGTCGCGGACAGAGTTGGACCTGACTCGAATTCGCGCTTGATGCGCTCCTTGTCGGTCATGACCTTCACATGCGTGCCGCCGACGTCGATCACGAGCACCGTGCGCCGCGACGCGGGCCTGTTCGCTTTCTTGCTGGTCTTGTTGCCTGCCTTCTTGGCCATCAATCCGCTCTCTTGTGCGCGCCGAGTGGAGCAGAGAAACGTATCGCGCGCCACAGCGACGTTCTGCATCTGACTCCAATTTGTTCGCGAAGAACGAATCGGAATCAGGAAAATCGGCGCGATCCAGATGTTAACAACGCACATACATCGACCGCATCCGAACAATCGATGTTGTATCATGATGGGATTATTGCTCTCGGCGTGCAACACCGCGGCGCATCTCAGGCACACTGCGTTCTCCCGCATCACTGATCGATCGATGAGTCGCACCACGGCCACGTTCCCGATCCGACTCCAGTTTGTTCGCGAGGAACGAATCGGAATCGAAAAATCGACGCAAAGCGATTCTTAACAAGAGGTTTGCGCGACTCGATGCCGCGGCGCTTCGTACGGCGGATGAGCGCAAGCGCAATCGGACATCCACCGACGACATCACCGCGTCGGGTTACTCCGCGCCCATTATCGGCCGCGCTTCGCGCGGACCGGTCGGGTCGCCCGCCCTGCACGCTGCGCGAGCCGCCAGCCTTTGAGGTGAAGCCAGAGCGCTTCGGCGACCGGTCCGTGCGAATGCTGGCGATGACGGACTGCCGCAAGATTTTCCTCGCGGCCCGGAAAATTCGGTCCGGCGATGCTGATCAGCCTGCCGTCCCGCAGCTCGTCCTCGATCAGCCATGCGGGCAGATGGCCCCAGGCAAGACGATGCAGGATCAGCTCCTTCTTCATCATCTGGTCCGGCACGCTACACTGGTGCGCACCTTCGATCAGGAAGAAGTTTTCCGACGACGGTCGCCGCGCCGTGTCGCGGATGACGCACTGCGTGAAGGGGCGCATCTGCTCCGGCGTGACTTTCTTCGTCCACGCAAACGGCAGGAAGCCGGGAGCGACGACCGGCACCATGGTCGTGCTCGAGAGCCTGATCTGTTCGAAGCGCGGATCGGACGGCTCCGCGCGATGAAACACCAGATCGGCGTTATCATCGATCAGGCGCTCGAGCGGTCCGCCGACCGCCTCATATTCCAGGTGCAGGCGCGTGTTGGGATAGCGGGCAAAGAACGCCGAGAGCATCTGCAGCACCGGCGGCCGCGGGCACAGGTCGCCGATGACCACACGCAGGACGACCTCTTCTCCGCCGGCAAGCTGCTCCGCATAGCTCTGCAGCAGATCGAGCTCGCGCAGCGTCACCTGCGCGCGTGCGTGAAACGTCCGGCCGGCGTCCGTCAGCCCGATACGGTATCCGCTGCGATCGAACAGCGTGAGGCCGAGCTGCTGCTCGAGCCGGGCGACCGCCGCAAACACCGACGGGTGCGACCGGTTCAGCGCCGTGCCGGCGGCCTGGAAGCTTCCCTTGGTCGCGACAGCGTCAAAGCAGCGCAAATCGTGCAGCTTGATCCGATCCATTGTCCAAAGAACCTACAGAGATTGATCGATCTTAGTAATTTTTCTTCGAAGGCGCGAGTCCTAGCCTGGGTCGACGCGAAGCCTGCCGGCTTCCACCAGCACAAGGGACTGACGAGATGAGCAGCGATGGACACTTCACGACGGCGGATGGCTGCCGGATTGCGTACCGTATCGACGGTCCCGACGATCGGCCGGTGCTCGCGCTGTCGAACTCGATCGCCACCAACCTGCACATGTGGGATCGTTCGATGCCGCCCCTCAGCCGGTCGTTTCGGGTGCTCCGCTACGACACCCGCGGTCACGGCGGCTCGGACGCGCCCACGGGCGCCTACTCGATCGACCGGCTCGGCCGCGACGTGGTCGAACTGCTCGACGCCCTCGACATCGATCGCGCGCATTTCCTCGGCCTGTCGCTCGGCGGCTTCGTCGGGCAATGGCTCGGCATCTTCGCGCCTGACCGCATCGACCGCCTGATCCTCTCGAACACCTCGTCCTATCTGGCGTCCGAACTGCCGTTCGACGAGCAGATCCGCGCGGTGCTCGCGGCCAAGGACATGAATGGAATCGCGGACGGCTTCATGCGCAACTGGTTTCCGGCGACGATGCTGGCCGCGCCGAACGAGATCGTCGACGAATTCCGCAACATGGTGCTGACCACACCGCCGCGCGGTCTCGCCGGATGTTACGCCGCACTGCGCGACGTCGATCTCCGCCGCATCATCTCGCTGATTGCGGCGCCGACCCTGGTGATCGGCGGCGAGAGCGACACCGTCACACGGGCCAGCCACAGCGCTGATATCGCCGCGACAATCGCCAATACAAAGCTCGTTCTGCTGCCCGGCATTCACATCCTCAATATCGAGCAGGCGGATCGCTTCAACAGCGAGGTGGCGAGCTTCCTGGCGCTCTCCGCCACATGACTGCGTAGCCCGGATGAGCGAAGCGACATCCGGGACCGCTCCAAGAATACGCGATCGGGCCCCGCATATCGCTTCACGCATGCGGCTACATGGATCACGCACCACATGTTCCCCATTCGACTCCATTTTGTTCGCAAAGAACGAATCGGAATCGAACAAATCAGCGCGGAGCGATTCTTAACAACAGGTTTGCGGATTCGATGCCGATCGGCTCCGTAGAGCGGATTAGCGCAAGCGTAATCCGCTCTCTGCCGCCTTGAGACAGCGCCGGGTTACACGGAGCTGACCCGCCCTACGCACCGTCCAACGCTATATTCAAGCTCCGGCCGCAACGCGCGCATCTTCTCCGCTAGCCTTTGGCTCGTCGTCTCCTGCGCTTGCGCAAGGCGGTTGACCAGCGCGACATAATCCGCATCGCTCTTGTGCTGGTTGAGCTTTGACTGGCCCTCGATCTCGTCGACGACGATGTCGATCACCCTGATCCCCGCCAGCATCGCTTCGCGCTTGCCGGGCTCCATCTGCGTCAGGTCCCAGGGCTGCTTCTGCAGCCGCGCCTCGGAGACCGCGAGCAGCGCGTCGCCATGGCCGCGGTTCTCGCCGTGATCGCGCAGATGCGCGACGCCCGACAAATGCACCGCCTCGTAGAGCCAGGTCGAGACGTTGTCGGGTGAGACATACCAGTCGTTCGAGATGTAGGCGTCATCGCCGGAGACGATCAGGAGGAAGCGCCTGACACCGTCGGCGAGCTCGACCAGCGGATTCTTCGCGGTGAGATGGATCTGCACGATCACGCGCTCGTCGCGCCGCTCGATCACGAACGGCACGTGGGACGCGCGCGGGCCGCGCGCATCGGCGGCGACGATGGCGCCGAAGCCGCGCGCCGCCGCAAAGGCGAGCGCGCGGTCTTGCTCGATGCGAAACTGGGGACGGAGGATGTGCATGGCGGCGGCGCTCGCGAGCTGGAGGGAGACGACCCAGCAAGGCTAGCGCAACTTTCGCCGGAGATCACCGCCATGCACGATCCGGCTCAGCAGATCATGGCATTGTCGCCGTGATCGCAGACGCCGCCGGGCTGGTCGCGCGGCAGCGCCTCCGACTCGCCGAAATGCGGGACTGCCATGCGCGGCGGACCGCCGCTCCAGCGGCCGGCGGCGGCATGGCTCTTCGCGAACGCGGATGGGCCCGCCGCCGGCACTTCGTGTGCCATGGCCGACGCCGTCAGCATGGCGAGCGCGGTCAGCGCGGCCGCAATCTGTTTGATCCTGGACATCAGTTGCTCCTGTTGGACTCGGCGCGCCGGCGCATTGTTCGCCGCCCGCCGATCGGTTCGCGCTCACATCAAGATCGATCGCTCTGCCGTCTTGTTCCGACGCCATGAGGCAAGCGTTTGGATGCAAGACAGTCCACCCGTGCATCTTCTTCCACGTCGACCCGACACGATCGGTTGATCGCGGCGTGACAGACGAGATCCCGACGTGAACCCGCAAATCAAACCCGGCTCCGCCGCCTGCGACAAAACAACCCGACGGACAACTCAGCAAAACCTGTCGATATCAGAATAAGAAAATATTCCGCTTACTGCCCTTTGCTCGCGGCCCATGGGTACGATCGGCACCCGGCTTTCGCTGCGCTCTCTGTTCGAAAGGGGGCGGAACGAAGAGCAAAGCTCGGACAAAACATGTCGCGCGAGAATGCGGATGTATGACTCGCAGCGAACCACACATTCGATGTCGTCCCGGCGAAGGCCGGGACCCATAACCACAAAGGATGCTGTTGAGCATCGCTGGAACGACGAGTCCCATTCACTACACTTGCTGCGGCGTATGGGTCCCGGCCTTCGCCGGGACGACGAATGGAGAAAGATGCGCGCGCCGACTCCATCACCGTCATGCCGGCAGCAAAGGCGAAGGCTTTGCCCGGGAATGATCGAGCTTAGCAATGCCGCGGAATCCCAATCCGCCGTTGAACTGACGGCAACTAGCAGGTTACGCTGCCTTCACGCTCACGCCCTCCCGCTGGAAGGATTCCCCATGAACGGCAATCGATATTATGGCGTCCGCGTCGAGGGCGCGAAATACGGCGTGGGGTTCGGCTCGGCGCTGGCGATCGCGATCTCCTACACCAAGAACCATTCGATCCTGTGGGCCATCATCCACGGTATCCTGGGCTGGCTCTACGTCATCTACGCCGCACTGTTCGGGTGATGCGCACAAGATGACGGTCATCTCAATCCAGTCACAGGTCGCCTGGGGTCATGTAGGCAACAGCGCCGCCAGCTTTCCGATCCAGCTGCACGGCATCGATGTCGTCGCCGTGCCGACCACGCTGCTCAGCAACCGGCCGGGCTATCCGACCATCCGCGGCCGGGTGCTCGACGTGCAGCTGGTCGCTGACCTGCTGCGCGGCATCGAGGAGCGCGGCGCGGTCGAGGCCGCGCGGCTGATCCTGTCG
Source organism: Bradyrhizobium sp. BRP56 (assembly GCF_020194035.1). Classification (NCBI taxonomy): domain Bacteria; kingdom Pseudomonadati; phylum Pseudomonadota; class Alphaproteobacteria; order Hyphomicrobiales; family Nitrobacteraceae; genus Bradyrhizobium; species Bradyrhizobium sp. BRP56. Next base: position 36,868 of record NZ_JADYVV010000054.1, on the reverse strand, counting down.
GGCTATCTCGGCTCGGCCGACATCGCGATGGACGTGGCCGACTTCGTCGAGCGCGCGAAGGCGACGAACCCGGCCCTGCTCTATTGCTGCGATCCCGTGCTCGGCGACCGCGACCGCGGCATGTTCGTGCGATCGGACATCCCGCCGCTGGTGCGCGACCAGCTCTGCCCGCTCGCCGACATCATCACGCCCAATCATTTCGAGTTCGAATTCCTCTGCGGCGCGCGCGTGACGACGATCGACGACGTCGTAGCGCAGGCGAGCGCGCTGATGGCGCGGGGACCGGCGACCGTTGTCATCACCAGCGCCGAGCTGGCGGGCACGCCGCACAGCGAGATCGAGACGCTGGCGATCGAGCGCACTCAATCCGACAAGACTTGCGCCTGGCGCGTGCGCACGCCGCGGCTTCCGATCAGCCCGTCCGGCACCGGAGACCTGTTCGCCGCGCTGTTCGTCGCCGCCCGCGCGCGCGGCCTGGCGACGCCGGATGCGCTCAGCCACGCTGCGTCAGGCATCTACGGCGTGCTGGAGCGCACGGCGCAGAGCGGAACCGAGGAAATGCGCATTGTCGAAAGCGCCGGCGTGATGCTTGATCCGAAGCCGCGCTTCGCGGCGGTCGCCATCGCCGCATCCTGATCCGGGACAGGTCTTCATGATCGACATCACCACCCTTCTCACCTACGCCGCCGTCGTGCTCGGCCTGTTCCTGATCCCCGGGCCGGCGGTGCTGCTGGTGCTCGCGCGTTCGGTCACCGGCGGAGCGCGCGTCGGCGTCGCGACCGGGTTCGGGATCGCGCTCGGCGATCTCGTCCACACCGCGATGGCGACATTCGGCCTCTCGGCCGTGCTGATGACCTCGGCGCTGGCGTTCTCGGTCGTGAAATATGCCGGCGTGATCTACCTGATCGTGCTCGGCGTCCGCGCCCTGTTCGAAAAGAACGACGACCTGGATTTGCCGGCCGCGCAGCCGGTCGATCCGCGCCGAGCGTTCCGGCAGGCGATCTGGGCGGAAATGCTCAATCCGAAGACCGCGCTGTTCTTCCTCGCCTTCCTGCCGCAGTTCGTGCATCCCGGCCACGGCTCGGCGGTGGCGCAGTTCGCGACCCTCGGCCTGATCTTCGTCGTGATGAGCGCGGTCTACACCTCGCTGCTGGCGCTCGCCGCCGGCCAGATCAGCCCGTGGATCCGGCGGCATCGCCGCATCGGGCAGTGGCAGGGCCGCGTGGTCGGCACGATCTATATCGCGCTCGGCGTCCGCCTTGCGTTCCAGGAGCGCTGATGTCTCCGCTCAAGCCGCAGGCCAGCTACGACGACTTCGCCCGCCTCGATATCCGGATCGGCGAGGTCGTCGAGGTGCAGCCGTTTCCGCGCGCCCGCAATCCGTCCTACAAGGTCGGCGTCGATGTCGGCGCCGGGCGGATCATGTGGTCGAGCGCGCAGATCACGAATTACGAGCCGGCGGCGCTGGTCGGCTCGCTGGTCGTGTGCATCTGCAATCTCGGGCCGAAGAACATCGCGGGTTTCACCTCGGAACTCCTGATCCTCGGCGCCAAGGACGCCAGCGGCGAGGTGATCGTGCTCGGCCCGCGCAGCGAGGTTGCGATCGGCGAGCCGATCTTCTGACGTCGGGCTGATCACGGCCGCGTGATTCAAATCGTCTGGATTCCCCGTAGTTTACCGATGGGGGATCACCCGGATTCTCAGTGCCCGCGCGCGCTGCTATTGCAGCGCGCGAGAATCGCTTCGGCATGGGAATCGGAAGAATGTCCGCAGTTTTCTTTCACTGCTCCGACGACAAGCACGTCATCCTGGATCGCACCGGCGCCGCGATGGATCTGGCGGAGGCGCGCGTGTATGCGGAGCAACTGGCGCGCAGCTTTGTCATGACACCGAGCGTGGAGGACTGGCGCAACTGGGCGGTCCACGTCACCGACGACATCGGAACCGAGATCTTCGAGCTGCCGTTCACCGCCATCCTCGGCGAGCTGCACTGAGGGCATGCCATGAATTCGATGGAACTTGCCCTGCAGCCGTTGCGGCGCCACCTCGCCCGCCTCATCGCGCGCTGCGTCGCGCTGATCGATGGCGTCATCAATCCCTATCGCCCCGAACTGTACTACATGCGCGGACCAGGCCCGAAATGCCGCGCCCGGCGGCAAGCCACACTGCGCGACTAGAGTGCTGAATGCGAAGTTCGTGCGATTTCGCGGCAGCCACTTTCACGAACTTCGCATTCATAAAGCACACTAGAATCATAAGCTTGCTAGTGTCCTTATCGAATCCGAAGTTCGCTCCGAAGGTGCGGCAAATGATGCGAACTTCGGATTCGGGACACTAGCTTCGCGGCATCCCCGACGAGAAAAGGCCGGCGGGCGTTACGCCACCGGCCTTCTCCTGCAGCTGCCGGTTCCCGGAGTCCGGTTCCGCTGCGATTCCACTTGGTCCTGAGCTTGCGACGACTGTTTTAATCAAATCTTAACGGCATGGCGGTGAGCTGGTTCAAAGGACCCCTTCGCCGTGCGGCGTGGCTTGTTCGTTCGTCGTGCTTGATGCGCTGCACATCGTTTTTGCGCCGATCGCACGCCGATTGTGCGCCACGCATCTTAGGGAATGCTCGACTCAGTGTTACCCTGTGATGCAAACCGAAACGGAGACTTCGGAATGCCGTACTACACCTTCGATCTCGTGGTGGGGGACGAGTTCCGCAATCAAGGAACCATCATCCTCGAAGACATCAGCCTCGCCTCCGACCGCGCCGACCAGCTCGCCAACGAGTTGTCGCAGGTCAAGCCGGAGCTGAAGGCGCGCGGCTGCGCGGTGCGCGTCACCGACATCGACCGGCGCGAGCTCTATCGTACGCCGCTCGATCCCGTGCCGCGGTGGCGCAGGGCGGGCTAGCGTCCGTCGGTTAGATCTGCGGCGACCGCGCTCGCGCGGTCCCTGTGTCGTTGCGCGACGGCGGGGTCGTCTAGCCTGCCCGCCGTCAGCTCTGATGCGGTCCGCGCATCATCTTCAGCGCGTCCTCGATATGGCGCCAGTCGCGCGCGTCGTCGGTCTCGCCCTTGCTCTCGCAAGCCACGGCGTTCTGCGCGGCTTGGGCGATCGCCTCCGGACCGTGCTTCAACAGCATCTGCCGCGCGATGGTGTGGATTTGCATCTCGGCTAACATGGCGCTCTCCTCGGCTGTCGACTGCTGACATCAGAAACCACTGAGCGCCGCGTCTGGTTCCAGCAGCGCGCCGGGCGCGACACAATCAGCGGTTCCCACACGGTGCGGCGGCGGTTACAGAAAGAGCCATGACGCAGAACATCTACGACGATCCCGGCTTCTTCGCCGGCTACAGCCAGCTGCCGCGGCAGGTCCGCGGACTGCTCGGCGCGCCGGAGTGGCCGGCGATCCGCGCCATGCTGCCCGATGTCGCGGGCAAGCGCGTGGTCGATCTCGGCTGCGGCTTCGGCTGGGTGTCGCGCTGGATGCGCGAGCAGGGCGCCTCCGGCGTGCTCGGCATCGACCTCTCGCAGAACATGATCGCCCGCGCCGCGGCCATGACGCAGGATGCGGCGATCACCTACGAGATCGCCGACCTCGAGACGCTGGAGCTGCCGAAATCGACATTCGATCTCGCCTACTCTGCCCTCGCCTTCCATTACATCAGGGATTTCGATCGCCTGGCGCGCATGCTGTATCGCGCGCTGGTCCCGGAGGGGCATCTGGTCTTCACCGTCGAGCATCCGGTCTACATGGCGGCGGCCCATCCGGACTGGGGGCAGGACGAAGACGGGCGCAAGACCTGGCCGGTCAACCGCTATTTCATCGAAGGCGAGCGCCGGACCGACTGGTATGTGAAGGGCGTGCTGAAATATCACCGCACCATCGGCACCACGCTCAACGCGTTGATCGGCGCCGGCTTCACGCTGCGCCATGTCGAGGAATTCTCCCCGACGCGTGAGCAGGTCAAGGCGATGCCCGAACTGGCCGACGAGCTCGAACGCCCGATGATGCTGTTGGTGTCAGCGCAGCGCTAAAGCATGATCCGGAAAAGTGCGAAGCGGTTTTCCGAAGAGGTCATGCTCTAACTGAAGAGCTAAAGCGCGATGAAGCTTCAACCCGAACTCATCGCGCTTTGGTGTCAAGCCGCGAGCAGCTTGTCGAACTCCTCGGGCGGGTATGATTTCCCGTCCTTGTCGGTGATCACCACCTGCCACCCTTCGCTCGCCCAGACCTTGGCCTTGGCGATGATGATGAAGGTGCTCTCGCGCTCGATCCTGACCGTTTCGTTCTCGCGTTCTGCGATCATCTTGTAGGCCAACGCTTGTCCCTCGCCGACTTGGTCCATCCGGCGTTTGTTGGCAGCGGCTTTGGGCCGGATTTCGCTGGGACTGTGACAATTTGGTGGAACCGCCGGCGCAGGATCCGCCAGCGCGCAACGTTCGGTCGCGCCCATGCGAGCTTTCCCATCAAGGTCGGCATATCCAGCGCCAATGAGTTGACGTTGACGCTGCGCGCGAATCGCATCTGCGGTCCCTCGAAGGTGCAGGTCACGGTGTCGCGAAACGCCGATTCCACGCAGGTCCAGGTCGTCACGAACGTGCGGAGGTCGCGCCAGGTACCGCTCGCGACCACGCGCATCAGGTGGGGCTGGTATTCGTGATGCAGCTTGTTGCCGGTCATCGTCGTGGTGCCCTCGCGCGGCGCATCGAGACCGAGCTCGATCCGGTGCGTGCCTCTGCCGTCATCGAGCGTGCGAAGCCGTCCGTTTCTTGATTGTTGTTTGGAATCGCCGCCCTCCAAAGCAGGACGGAGGTTATGGCGCCGGCTCGCCCTGTCGACGCATGCGGCGCGCATGGCGGCCACAAGAAAAACCCCGCCCTGGAGGGACGCCAGGGCGGGGAAGGTTCATTGGGTAGAAATCCACGCGCCTGGAAATGGAGAGCGCGGGGAAGTAGCGGCAACAATTCTATTTGCCGCCATCATTCGGACAACAGGATTAAAGCGCGCGCAACGCCGGGACTTTTTCCCGATCCAGCTGGCAAAAATCCCGGACCTCGCCCGTGCAGCGCGGTTCACTGCACCACGTCGAGCCTGACATTCGTGATGCCCTTGCCGATCATGCCGAGCGATTGCGCCGCAGAATGCGAGACGTCGACGATGCGCCCGGGGACGTAGGGTCCGCGGTCATTGACGCGCACGGTGACCGAACGACCGCTCTTGACGTCGGTCACGCGCAGCCTGGTGCCGAACGGCAATGTCGGATGCGCGGCGGTCAACTCGCGCCCGTCGAACTTCTCGCCGCTCGCGGTCGGCTGCTCCTCGCTGTAGAAGCTCGCGACGCCCTGCGACGCAATCTTGGTGTGGCCGGTCCTGCGCGAGGCATACGGCGTATGCTTGCGCGCCGTGGCGACACGTGTGCGTGTCGCAGATGACGCAGCCCGCGTCGGTTCGATCGACGCAGGCCGGCTCGCGAGCGCCTGTGAGCGCTGGCTGACGACGGAGGACTGCGCGCACGCCGCGAGCGATGCCGCGCCGATCATCACGGCAAGCAGCCGGAGCGGCTTTCGGGCATGCGCAAACGGGATCGGGGCCGCAGCACCATGCGCGCTGCATTTGACGCCGACGTACGAGTTGACTGCATCGTCGCGTGACATGTTGCACCCCCAACTTGCGCCCCCAGCCCAAGCCGAAAATCCAACGGCCTATCAGCCGAATCCAATCGGGGCGGAACGGTGGCGGAGCGCGGTCAGACGTGCCGGACGCGATGCGATTTGCCCTCGGGTGTGGTGGATGCGCCACACAACCCAGGGAGCTTTCATCCGGAATGCGGTAGGGGCGCTGCGCGAGAGGCCGTGGACGTTCGTGCGCTTCGTCCCCGGCTTGGGTTCCCGAAACTCCCCAACCTCTCCACCCTCTCGCCTTGCTTTGGTCAAACCGGACTGGAGTCGTGGGGACAGGGTCAGGGGTCAATACAGAGCGTAAATTTGCCGGCCGCCCATTTGCGGTTGACCTTGGAATGAAACGGGGACCGCCATGCAATCGACATTGAAAGACGCAGATCCACACGATATTTTCGCGATCGAACCGAGCTTCGCTCCGGTACGTCCGGACAACGCCGCAGCGCCTGCCGGAAGGGCAGCGCCGGGGCAACGCGAGCCCTATTTCGGCTCGAGCCTCGCGCCTACGTCCACCCCCCCGGTCGCGGCCGTCGCCTCGGTGCCGCCGGTCACGCCAATGTCAGTGGCGGCCGAGCCGGCCTATAGCGCGCCAAGCCATGACGGCCGACTGGACGACATCAGATTGGACCGCGCGCCGCGCCCCACCAGCAAATGGGCGATCCGCGCCTTCTGGTTCTGCTTCGCGATCGCCGGCGCCATGGGCACCGCGGCGTGGCAGCACTACGGCGATCGCGCCAAGCAGATCGCCGCCGAGTGGGCGCCCCAGATCGCTGCACTGACTTCGCTGATCCCAGGCAAGGCAGCCTCCGCCTCGGATCAGGCGAGTGCGCCGCCAGCACCGGCGGCGACAACCGATCAGGCGGCAGCTGAAGCTGCACCGGCCACTCCGCCACAGGACGTCGCCACGGCCGTGCCCGCCGCAGCCGCGCCGGCGCCCGCCCCTGTCGCGGCCCCGGCTGCCACAGCAGCACCGGTTGCGCCCGCTACCGCGGCGGCACCAGCCGCAACGGCACCCGACCAGACGCAATTGCTGCAATCGATGGCGCGCGATCTCGCGTCGATGGGACAGCAGATCGAGCAGCTGAAGACCAGCATCGATCAGCTCAAGGCCGGCCAGGATCAGTTGGCACAGCGCGTCGCGAAGACGACCGAGACCAGGGCCGTCGAGCCGCGGCCGGTCGCTCCGCCGCGCCCGCGCGCCGCGGTCACGCCACAGGCGGCGCCGCATGCCGCCGTTGCGCCGCCGCCGGTGCGCCGACCGGCGCAGGCCTATATCCCGCCGCCTCCACCGCCCGCATCAGCAGCGCCGCTGCCGGCTCCCGCCGCCGCCCCACAGGCGGTTGCGGCACCGCGGCCGGTGCAGCAGCAGTCCTCGGTTGTTGACGCGGATGATGGCGGCCCGGTGGTTCGGCCGCCGATGCCGCTACGCTGAGCCTGACTGACCTTTAAAAAAGCGTGCGGCCGATCGCGATGACGCGATCGGCCGCAATACGCTTCGTATTCGAATTACGCGCTCTGTCCCGGCGGCAGAACGACCACGGTCGCGCCCGGCTTGACCCGCTGATAAAGGTCGATCACGTCGCCATTGGTCATGCGAATGCAGCCCGACGAGATCGCCTGCCCGATATATTCGGGCTGGTTGGTGCCATGGATGCGATACAGCGTGTCCTTGTTGCCCTGGTAGAGGTAGATGCCGCGGGCGCCGAGCGGATTGGCCGGTCCACCGGCGACACGCTTCGGATACGGCCCGAGCCGCTCCTGGATATCCTGGGTCGGAACCCAATCCGGCCATTCGGCCAGGCGACCGACCGTGGCGACGCCGGAGAAGGCCATCGCCTCCTCGCCGACGGCGACGCCGTAACGGATCGCCTTGCCGCCGGGCAGCACGTAATAGAGGTAGCGCGCGTCGGTATCGACCAGGATCGAGCCCGGCTGCTCCCGACGGGTGTACTCGACAATGTGCCGCTGGAACTGCTGCGGGATCTTGGCATCCGCATAGGGCGGATGCGCCAGCAATTGCCGATCGCGCGACGTCATCGCGACGTCCGTCGCCGGCGACAGCGTCGCCTGCATGCACCCGCCAAGCGCAAGCGATCCCACCAGCACCGCAGCAAGCCCCAACTTTGACACGATCATTCTCCCCTGCGTCAACTTGTGCCACATGCTGCCGAAATCGTGCTCAAATCGTGGCAGCGCAGGTTGGAACACGTCCGTTTGATCGGTTCTTTCCGTGAGTGTGTCCTGGCGGTTGCACTCGGTTCCCTTGGACGCTAGCTTCACAAAAAACGTCCAAAACCTCCGGAGGAAATTCATGCGTTACGCCCTGCTGATCGGCGGCCTGATTGTCGCAGCAACCCCTGCCCATGCCGATCCGCGCGCGGCCTATGTCACGATGGTGCTGCAGGCCTTCGCCGCCAAGGTCGAGTGCCCCGGCACCGATCTGGTCTATCAGGACCTCGTGCAGCGGGCGCAGGACATGCATCTGCCCGACGGCACCACCGAGAAGGTGCGCAAGGCGATCGCCTTCATGCATACCGGCGGCAAGATGGGCGAGAAGCAGGCCGACGACCTGATGACGGAGGTCGCGATCGCGACCCAGACCACCGACCTCGATCAGCGCCGCGCCGGCAGCATGACGACCTGGTGCCAGGACCAGAAGACTCGGCTCGCGGGTTACATCAGGACGAAGGAATAGAAAGCGTTTTCGAGCGAAGCCTGTCCCGCACTTGATGCGGGATGGGCCGGTTCGCGTGAAGAAAACGCGTCAGACAAGAATCCTCAATCGAGTTCCGGCGGCGCGAACCAGTTGGTCAGCGACAGGCCGCCATCGACCACGATCGACGCCCCGGTGACGTAACCGGAGAGCTTGTGCGAGAGCACGGCAAGCGCCATCGGCGCAAGATCGTCCGCCTGGCCAAGCCGTCCGAGCGGAATATGCTTTGCCAGCGCGGGATCGGCGACGAAGCCGCCGGCCGCGATCGCGCCGGGCACCAGCGCATTGACGCGGATGCCATAGCGGCCCCAGCTCTTGGCAAGCTCCTTCACCAGCATCGCCATGCCGGCCTTCGCGGTCGAGTAATGCGGCAGGTTGCGCGGCGTGCCGGCATGCAGCGAGGTGAGCAGCAGGAACGAGCCCGGCGTCTTCGCTGCGATCAGCCTGCGCGCCAGTTCGCGCGACATACGAAAGCCGGCATCGAGATTGACCGCGTGCATCTGCCGCCAGGTCTCTTCGTCGACGGCCATCGCATGATCGGCTTCGCGGCGCGGCGGCGAAGCACTGTGGACGAAATGGGTGACCTGTCCGAGCGAGGCTTGCGCATGCGCCAGCAGGGCGTCGCACGCCGCGCGCTGCGCGAGATCGCCGACCCACGCGACCGCGAGTTCGGGACGCGGCGCGGCGTTGATCGCCGCCAGAACCTTGTCCTCATGCAGATCGGCAAACACCGTCCGCACACCTTCGCCGACCAGGGCCTGCGCAATGGCGCGGCCGATGCCGTTGCCCGCACCGGTCACCAGGGCTGTCTCGCGCGCGGGATCGAACGGCGATGTGAAGAGGCTCATGATCGCGAAACTCCCGGGATTGGCAGACCTGCGCTCAGTATGGCGGCGCCTTGCGCGCCCGCTGTGCCTTGGCGGCTTCGATCCACCAGGAAAAATCCTCGGCAAAGCGCGGAAAGGCGCGTTCGAGCGCCTTGCCGCCTTCGCCGATCGGCTTGCCCTCGGCCGACAGCGTCTGCGCGATCGGTCCCGCACCGATCGTGCTCGACACCACCACCATGCCCATCTCGGACAGCGTGCCGTGCCAGGCGGTCGCGGCGCGCACGCCGGCGAACCGCCCGGCCGAATAGCTTGCGATCGCCGCGGGTCGCCAGAACCATTCCTCGAGGAAATGGTCGGTCAGGTTCTTCAGCCCGGGCTGGATGCCCCAATTGTATTCGCCGGTGACGAACAGGAAGCCGTCGGCGTCGCGGATTTTTCCGGCCAGCGTTTCGAGCACGGCCGGTGCCTGCCCCTTGGGATGTTCCTTGTACATCCGGTCGAGCATCGGCAGGCCGACCTCCTTGGCATCGATCAACTCGACATCGTCGCCGCGGGCGCGAAGGCCGTCGACGACGAAGTGTGCCAGCCGGATGCCCATGCGATCCGAGCGATAGGAGCCGTAGAACACGAGAATGCGGTGGGTCATGATAAGCCGATCCTAGCACGGTGCGGCAACAGCGTCCTGCGGCGCGGCGCGCGCAAGTGTTAACCGGCATGCCGGCTCGTTCCGCATTAAGCAATTCGTCGCAGGCCCCTCGCCGTGGCCAAAAATCGCCAGATTTGTTTTCTGGATATGTTTTCGCTTCGAGAAGGAGGAACCGACATGCGGATCGCAAAGCTGGTTTTCGCAGGCTCGCTCGCAGCCATCGCTGCCGTTGCCACGCCTGCGCTGGCGAAGAGTACCGAGCGGCAGAAGGCCGACGAAAAATCCACGACCACCACTTCGTCCGGCTGCCAAGCCTATCAGCAGGCCGCCGATGGCACCTGGAACCAGCTCCCCTGCGGCGAAGCGGGCTCGAACGGCGCCACCCAACACCGCCCCGCGGCCAAGGGCGCTGACGACGACGAACACTGACGTGTCACGCCCTGCCGCCACGTGCGGCCGGGCGACGCAGCGCCTTCGACTTTCGGACCAAACTGCCGGGACCGTTGCGGCGGCTCCCGCATCATAAACCCAAGCTTAATGCACGCCCGCTACGGTTGAGGCCTCCCCTCTCTCGTCAAGAATGGCGCGCATCCCATGAAAATCGGTACTCTCCTGACGGCCGCGATCGTCTCATTGTCCGCGGTCGGCGGCGGACTGGCGGCCTATGTCGCGGTGACCAAGTACCAGACCATGGACAAGGTCTCGACCGCGCAGAGCCGGCTCGAAATCGTCCGCGCCGTCAGCGACATCCCGCGCTACATGAACTCCGAGCGCGGCATGTCCACCAACCTCTTGTTCAGCCCCGGCGCGATCGACCAGAAGCAGATCGCCGATCTCGACAAGCTGCGCAAGCTGACCGACGGCGCGCTCGCCAAGGTCAATCAGGTCCGCGCCACGCTGCCCGGCTCGCTCGACGACGGCGAAGCGGTTGCGAGCGCGATCGATGCGCTGAAGGCCAAGTTCGCCGCGCTCCGCGACGCGATCGAGAAGGCGATCGCAGGTCCGGTCGACGCCCGCCGTCCGGCGGCAACCAAGATCGTCGCCGACAACTCCGTCTTCAACGCCGGCGTCACCGTGCTGCTCGACGAGCAGGTGCGCCGCCTCGCCGGCCTCGACGGCAACGCCTACCGCCAGGCCAGCTACGCCAATGTCGCCTGGACGCTGCGCGACACTGGCGGCCTCAATGCCAGCCTGCACAAGGCGCTGGTCGGCGCCAAGCGTGTCGCGACCGAACAGGAGAAGCTGGAGTTGTTCCGTAGCACCGGCCGCACCGAGCAGATCCTCTCGACGCTGCAGGAGTTGCGCAACAATCCGGCGACATCAGCCAATGTCCTGACGGCGCTGGGCAAGATGCAGGCCGACTACGTCGAGCGTTTCGGCAAGGCGCTGAAGCTCGCCAAGGAAGGCGCGATCTCCGGCAAGTATGAGCAGGACGTCGAGACCTATTACGCCGAATCCCAGATCGGCCTCGCCTCCATCATCACCGTGCGCGACGCATTCTACGAGAATGCCGAGCAAGGCCTTGCGAGCGCCTATTCGTCGGCGCGCTTCAGCTTCGTGGTGGCGCTGATCGGGCTGCTCGCGGTCGTTGCCGTCAGCGCCGGCCTGATCGTCATGGTCCGCCGCCGCATCCTCAACCCGATCGCCGCCCTCACCGGCCGGATGTCGCGCCTTGCCTCTGGCGAAGTTGCCGAGACGATTCCGGGCGCCGCGCGCAAGGACGAGATCGGCGCGATGGCCGCCGCCGTGCAGGTGTTCAAGGACAACAAGATCGAAGCCGATCGCCTCGCCGCCGAGAAGGAAGCCGAGAACGACGTCAAGATGCGCCGCGCCCGCGTGCTCGACGACCTGACCCGCACCTTCGAAGCCAAGGTCACCGAGCTGGTCGGCGGATTGTCCGCGGCATCCTCGGTGATGGAGGAGACGGCGCAATCGATGTCGGACACCGCCGCCGCCACCAACCGCCAGGCCGCCGTCGTCGCCGCCGCGTCCGATCAGACCTCGACCAACGTGCAGACGGTGGCGAGTGCCACCGAGGAGCTGACCTCCTCGATTTCGGAGATCGCCCGCCAGGTCGCGACCTCGACCGAGATCGCCGCACGCGCGGTCGATCATGCCCGGCGCACCGGCGACACCGCGCGCTCGCTGGCCGAGGGGGCGCAGAAGATCGGCGACGTCGTGACGCTGATCCAGAGCATCGCGGCACAGACCAATCTGCTCGCGCTCAACGCCACCATCGAGGCGGCCCGCGCCGGCGAGGCCGGCCGCGGCTTTGCCGTGGTCGCGTCCGAGGTGAAGTCGCTGGCCGGCCAGACCGCGAAGGCAACCACGGAGATCTCCGAACAGATCACCGCGATCCAGACCGCGAGCGACGAGACCGTGACGGCGATCCGGAGCGTCATCGACGTCATCACCGAGATCGACCAAATCGGCACCGCGATTGCCGCCGCGATCGAGGAACAGGGCTCGGCGACCAAGGAGATCTCGCGCAGTGTTCAGGAAGCCGCGCGCGGCACGCAGGAGGTCAATTCCAACATCTCCGGCGTGCAGCGCGCCGCCGACGACACCGGCGGCGCCGCGAACCAGGTGCTGGGCGCGGCCGAACAGCTCTCGACGCAGTCCAAGGACCTCGCCGGCCAGGTCAACCGCTTCCTGTCCGACGTGCGAGCCGCGTAATCGAGAGCACGTGGTGACCACGTGGCAGGTTTTCTCCTCGTCATTGCGAGGAGCGACAGCGACGAAGCAATCCATGTCTCCACTGCGGCACGATGGATTGCTTCGCTTGCGCTCGCAATGACGGGTTTGCCTGAGGGCCGCGCGCCCTGCTAGCCGCCGCGCAGGCCGAGCACGCGGCGGGCAATCGCCTGGCGATGCACCTCGCTCGGCCCTTCGTAGACCCGCATCAGGCGCGCCTTCTGCCACAGCGCGTTCAGCGGCAATTCCAGCGTCACGCCGAGCGCGCCGAGCGTCTGCATGGCGTGGTCGCAGGCGTCATAGGCCATCTCGGTTGCGAACACCTTGATCATCGAAGCCTCGTGGCGGATGTCCTCGCCGCGGTCGGTCTTGTCGGCGGCCTCGCGCACCATCAGCCGGCACGCATGCATGCGCGTGGAGATGTCGGCGATCCACCACTGGATCGCCTGGCGATCGGCGAGCTTGACGCCGAACGTCTCGCGCTGCCTGGCGTGCTCGCACATCATGTCGAGCGCACGCTTGGTGATGCCGACGCAGGTCGATCCCATCTCGAGCCGCCGCGTGCGCAGCCGCAGCTGCATCGGCGCGTAGCCCTTGCCGACCTCGCCCAGCACGGAGTCCTTCGGGATGCGGCAATCCTCGAACACGATCTCGTAGGTCGAGCCGCCGCCGACCATCGGGATCTCGCGCTCGATGATGAAGCCCGCCGTGCCCTTCTCGACAATGAAGGAGGTGATGCCGCCCTGGCGCTGATCGTTGCCGACCCGCGCCATCACGATGATGAAGTCGGCGGCGCGTGCATTGCTGATCCAGATCTTGCGGCCATTGAGCACCCACTGTTCGCCTTCGAGCACCGCGCGCGTCTTCATGCCCGCGGGATCGCCGCCGGCGCCGGGCTCGGAGATCGCGATCGCCGAGGCCATCCGGCCTTCGATATAGGGCTGCAGATATTTCTTCTTCTGTGCGTCGGTACCGACCGCCTGCAGCATGCGCAGGTTCGGCGAGTCCGGCGGCAGCACGAACGGCACGCAGCTGCGGCCGAGTTCTTCGTGCACCGCAGCCATCGTGCGCGTCGGCAGGTCGTGGCCACCGAGATCCTCGGGCGCATCGAGGCCCCAGAGGCCGAGCTCCTTCGAGACGTCGCGCAGCCGCTTGCGCTGTTCCGACGTGAGCTCGGGGTGATCGCTGCCGGGCAGCTTCGATTTCAGATAGTGCGGCTCAATCGGGATCAGTTCGCGATCGACGAATCTCGCGACGGTTTCGCGGATCATGGCTGTCTGTTCATCGTCGCTCATCTGAGATTCCTCGCCTGCGCTGTTGTGCTTCAAAAAACCAGTAGCGCATTTTTTACCGGCGGGAATAGCGGAAACGCGCAGCCGCGCTCACGCTCGCGCGATGGTTTCACGGCGCGGAATTCAATATCCCGCGGCGTAGTCGCCGGACACGCCCGTGCATCGCGCAGCCGATCGCGCCGCACGAGGTTGTTGCCCCGAGCAAGCGAACGACGCCGCGCTAATCGGCAAAGCCGACGTAGCGGACAAAATCGTTGTTGGCCTCGCGGTCGGAGCGCACCGCATTGGCGGCAAAGCCGTCGTCGGGATAGCCCATCGCGACGCAGGTCATGATCACCTCATCTTCCGGGATGTCGGCGACCTCGCGCACGATGTCGGAGCGCATGATGCCCTGGCCGTTGATCACGCTGCCAAGGCCGCGATCCCAGGCTGCCAGCACGATGCCGTAGCAGAGCGCGCCGAGATCGAAATGGCAGACCGCGCCCGGATCAAGGATCCGGTCGTAGGTCAGGACCAGCGACACCGGGGCGTCGAACTGGCGGAAGCCGCGCAGCACCCAATCCTGCCGCATCGGCTTGTCGTCGCGGGCGATCCCCATCGCGCCGAACAGCTTCTTGGCGATGTCGACCTGGCGGCCGCGGTGCACGCCCTGGTATTCGCCATGGCTGACGATGTCGCGCTTCACCTTGGCACCGGCGACCATCTCTTCCATGTTGCGGCGGCGCACTTCCTCCAGCGGCGCCCCGGTCAGGACGTGGACATGCCAGGGCTGGGTGTTCATCGAGGACGGCGCGCGCTTGGCCACCTCGATGATCTCCTCGACGGTCGCCCGCGACACCGGCTGCTTCTTGAACCCGCGCACGCTTTTGCGTGATTGTACCAGCGTCTCGAATTCCATTCCGCGCTTCCCCGATTTTGTTCCGCGCTGCACGCGGAATTTCCTTGATCTGATCGGGTTATTTTATCGACAAAATCGGCCATGGGAACTTGATCGGACCAAGAATCCCGTATCCAATCCGGCCACTGGTTTGGTTTAGGGAGAACCCAGATGAAGCGGATTTTCTTGGCGGCCGTGATCGCGACCTTTGCCGCCGGTTCGGCATTTGCACAGGACGCCTCCTGCGAGACGAAAGCCGTCGGCAAGGATGGCAAGCCGCTGGCCGGCGCGGCCAAGACCTCGTTCATGAAGAAGTGCACGACGGATGCCTGCGAGACCAAGGCAGTCGGCTCCGACGGCAAGAAGCTCGCCGGCGCGGCCAAAACCTCGTTCATGAAGAAGTGCCAGAGCGGCGCCTGAGCCCTCGACGGGCGTCTACACGCCCCCACAATCGGGGACAGACCATCGGGTCGCGCCGGGCGCGGCCCGATCGGCTTTTGGCGGTAGAGGGCCGCTGGACGGGACGCGTATTCTGAGGCGCCCTCAGAACGAGACGCCGACCCGCACGCCCCTGCTCCAGACCCGCCGGCAACGCTTCCTGGTGTTGCCGTGAAACATTTCGAAACGTTCCGGCAGCTGGGTCGGCTTGGCAAATTCCAGGCAGGCCCCGCCGGCCGAATAATCCACCAGCCGGCATTCGATCAGCGGCGCCTTCGGTTCAAGCTGGAGCTTGACCACGCTGGACACGCATCCGCTCGGACGAACACGCGCAAATCTCCGGGGATGCATCAGGCCGCCTCTGGTGAAATCGTACCCACAGGCTCGTCGGCGGCCGTTAAGATTCCGTTCAGATCGATGGTTACGAACCGTGTCCGCGGGACGGATCGGCGCGGGTGGCGCCCGGACGGCGCGAGGCGGCCAGTGTCTCCGATGGCGCTTCTCCGAACTGCGACCGATAGCTGCGCGAAAAATCGCTTAAGTGCCAAAATCCGTAGGCCAGCGCGCACGTCTTGACGCTCGGCGCACCGGCCAGCAGTTGCTGGCGCACCAGCCAGAGCCGGCGCAACCGCAAATAGCGATGCAGGCTGACGCCCCGGTAGCGCTGGATGGCGTCATGCAGCGTGCGCACCGACACGCCGATCTGCCTGGCGAGTTCGCCGCTGTAGATCGGGTGCGCCACGTCGCCTGCCAGAATTGCGCGCGCGTCGTTGAAGACCTTGAACTGGCGCGTCGTGTTGGCCCGCGTCGTCCACTTGGCCGGTACGATCTCGGCGAAGGCGTTGTCGATCGCCGCAAGCAGCGTCTCCTTGATCGACTCGCCGCTAGCGAACGGGGCGTCCTCGGTCGGCTGCGAGGTCACGAGCAGGATGTGCCTTACCACTTCGCGCAGCCGATCCTGCGCGCGTTGAGAAATTTCGTGAATGCTGAAATGGAGACCTGCCTGCGGCCAGCCGCGGTCGACAATCTCCGGCGTAAACATCACCGAGGCATATTGGCGGGGCGTCTCCTCCACCGACGAGTAGAACGCGCCACCGCCACCGAGCACAATGACCGCGCGATCGCGCTCGACGCCGTTGAAGCGGATCGGGACCCCGTCATCCATCGTGAAGCCGACCGCAGTGGTGTGCGGCGCAAGCTGTGCGTCGACGATCCGCGGAAAGGACTGCGTGTAGTTGAGCTCGCATCCCGGCAAACTCAGGATGACCTGCTCGGCCGAAATCTTCCGCGCCAGTGGCGTGAAATCAACATCCAGATTTCGGATCGAACTCCGGAATGCATCAACGTCGTCAAAACGAAAGACTCTCGGCACCGGTAATGGCGCCGTCAAATGACCGCTCCCGTGAAATGCTCTTGAAAAATTGCGCGCGACGCGGCGCCTTGCGCGCCGGCCTCATCAATAAATTCCATGCACAAAATGCGAATCGTCCAATAGGTTCAATCAGGAAAAATGCGGTCCGTTCGTCGCACCGGACAATCCGGCAATGTAACGCGGCTGCCGAATTTCGATAGTCTTTAGCGGGATATCCACCGCCGCGATCGGCCCTCCCCATCGATTTCTATACCCCTATTAAAGATTCGAGGAGCAAATTGGCATCGGGAACGATGATGTTCCTCGTCGCGGACCATTTTAGAGACCGCAATGACAGTTATTGCCTCGCCCGATCTTATTGCCAAACTCGACCATGTCTTGAAAGCTGGCTCGCCCGACCTCCGCACGCGCATGCTGCAGGAGGTGGCCGGGCTGTTTCTCGAAGACGCTCACCGCCTCAGCGCGCACCACGTCGAGATGTTCGACGGCATCCTGGTCCGTCTGACCGAGAGCGTCGAACTGCGGACCCTGACCACGCTCAGCCGCTCGCTTGCCGATTTGCGCCTGGTGCCGCGGGAACTCGCGCGCCGTCTGGCCAACCATGACGACGCCGATGTCGCCGCTCCGATCCTGCGCAAATGCGAATGCCTCCCCGATGCCGACCTGATCGACATCGCCTGGATGCGGGCCGAGGGACACCTCTGCGCGATCGCAGGACGCAAGGCCGTCAATGCGGAGCTCACGGACATTCTCCTGATGCGAGGCGACAGCAGCGTGCTTCGAGTCCTCGCGCGCAATCCCGGCGCTGATCTGACCAGCGCAGGCCTCGCCATGATGGTCGATGCCGCCGAGCGCGACGACGACATCGCCGACGCGCTGATATCGCGCAGCGACCTGCCCCACCGCGTTCTTGTCGACCTCGTGATGCGATCAACGCCGCGCCAACAGGCCCGGCTGCTCAAACGCGCACGCCCCGGGACGCGATCCGCGCTGCGATCGATGCCAGCGCAGCCCGCGCCTCCGCAACCCCACCAGCCACAATCGACTATGCGGAGGCGCGGGCCACCGTGCTGGCCTTGAACAGAACCGGGCAGTTGAACGATTCCAGCGTCAACCGTTTCGCGATCAGGCGAGAGGTCCGCAACGTCGTTGCGGCGCTGGCGCAGCTCGCAACCGTGCCGATCGAGACGATCGCACCGCTGATAGAAGCCGCCGACATCAGCGGACTCGTGATCGCCTGCCGCGCATCGCGACTGAACTGGAACACGACGGCTGCCATCGTCAGCTACCGGAAGGCCGGGCTGACGGTTGCACCCGATGAGCTGCAGCGCGCACGGGACATGTTTGAAGGACTGGCGCTATCCAACGCGCAGCGCACGATCCGGTTTGGTTCGCTTAGCGAGCTGACCGCGAAGCGCTCCCAGGCAGTGTGAGTGATGAATGACGTATGGTGACCGCAGGGCGGAACGCGTCAGGCTCGAGACGCGCTATCCCGTCAATCTCATGGGTGTCGACGGCACATGGCGGCGGAGTTGCATCCTGCTCGACGTCTCGCAGAGCGGGGCCCGCCTCGAGGTCGACGGAACGCTCGATGTGCTGAAGGCCCAGGAGTTCTTCCTGGTGCTGTCCTCGCGTGGATTGGCTTTCCGCCGCTGCGAACTGGTTCGCGTCGACGGCGCCGAGATCGGCGTGAGGTTCATCGAAGAGAGACGGCGCAAGGGACGCCCCGTCATTCCAAGGTGAGGATTGCCAAATGTGGATTGGCGCAACCGGCCCGAAGGGAAGTTGACGACATGACCGTGCAGAGAGCGACCAACATCACGGTATCGACCGCCTCCGCCGCACCGTTGCGCGGGACCATCGAGATCGACTGCGCCGGCACCGTCGCGACGTTTGCGATCGACGAGGAAATGGCGCATCGCCTGTGCGCCGATCTGGAACGGTTTCTGACCCAAGTCCCGCACCGGACCCGCGCAGCGCGGTGACCTTGAGCTGCCGACTGTCGCGCGCCTACTCCCGCTTGAAGCGATAGTCGAAGCGATCGCCATCCGCCTTGATCAGGCCGACCGTCGGGGCCGGAAAATGGATCGGCAGGATCAGCGTGTCGGTTTCGGCAACGGACGCAAAGAACTTCCGCCGCGATAGTGCCGACTGCTTCGGGTCCCAATCGGGCTTGGCCGACCATTCCGGTTCGCGGCACTGGATCGCATGGTGCATCAGGTCGCGCGCGACCACCGCGCGCTGCCCCTTCGAGAAGATATTGACGCAGCAATGGCAGGGCGAATGGCCGGGGGTCGGCGTCAGCGTCACGGTGTCGTCGAGCGCGTAGTCGTCGTCGACCAGGAGCGCCTGCCCGGCCTCGACGATCGGCAGGCAATTGTCGCGGAACACCGTGCCGGGCGGATTGGCGCCCTTGGCGTTCTCGGCCTCCCAGGCCGCGTACTCGCCCTTGTGGAAGACGTATTTCGCGTTCGGGAAGGTCGGCACCCAGCGCCCGTCGCGCAGGGTCGTATTCCAGCCGGTGTGGTCGATGTGCAGATGGGTGCAGAACACATAATCGATCTGCTCATAGGAGATGCCGAGCGCGAACAGCTCGTTGCGCCAGCGCTCCTTGCCCGGGAAGTCGAACGGCGGCGGGTGGCCCTTGTCCTCGCCGGTGCAGGTATCGACCAGGATGGTGTAGCGCGGCGTCCGCACCACGAAGGTCTGATAGGTGATCACCATCATGCCGCGCGCGGCGTCGAAGACCTCCGGCTCCATCGTCTTCAGATGATGCTTGAACACATCGTCGTTATAGGTCGGGAAGAAATCCTGCGGCCGCCGCCACGGTCCTTCGCGCTCGATCACCGCATCGATCGTGATGTCGCCGATCCTGATTTGCTTCATGGTTGTTTCGCTCCCGGTTTTTTGTAAAGCGTAGCGGCGGCACCTCGCCTCACAAGCCGAGCACCGTGCAGCACGCCATGCGGCTTTGCATTGCTGGAGGGAAACAACCATGCCGCAATTCATCCGAAATCCTGCTCATGCTGCGGGAATGACCCATCGCGCGATTCCGATCGTCCTCCTGATGCTCACGACATTGCCGACAGCGGCGGCAGCCGCGCCCGACACCGTTTTCTTTCCGAGCGCCGACGGCAAGACCGAGATCGTCGGCTACCTGTTCAGGCCGCAAACGCCAGGTCCGCACCCTGCCATCGTGCTGCTGCACGGCCGCGGCGGGCCCTATTCGATCAACGTCAACAAGGACTGCACGCTGGTGTCGCAGACCAATCCGTCGGCGGCCTGCAATGCCGGCAGCCTGTCCAAGCGCCACGCGATGTGGGGACAGTATTGGGCCGGCCACGGCTATTTCGCGTTGCTGCCGGACAGTTTTGGCCCGCGCGGCAAGGCGCACGGCTTCGGCCGCTTCACCCATGACGATCCTGATCGCACCGACGTCAATGAGAAGACCGTGCGGCCGCTCGACGCCGAGGGCGCGCTGAGCTGGCTGCGCAGTCAGAACGAGATCAGCGGCAACCGCATCTTCCTGCAGGGATGGTCGAACGGCGGCAGCACCGCGCTGAACGTGATGCAGCGGCAAGGCCCGACGTCGGGCTATCGCGCCGCGCTCGTGTTCTATCCGGGCTGCGGGCCGGCCGCGCTGCTGGCGCAGACGCTCAGGTCGGCAGCACCGATCACGATGTTGCTCGGCACGGACGACGAGGAAGTATCGCCCGACCGCTGCCGAGACGTCGCCAGCCGCTCCGTTGCTGCCGGCAGCAAAATCGACGTCGTGGTTTATCCGGGTGCCACCCACGATTTCGACGATCCCGGCCGTCGCCGCCAGTCGAATCCCGCCAACAGCGCGGCACTCCAGGACGTGATGGTGCGGGCGATTGCCGCAGTGGACGGCTTGAAGGATTAGGCCGCCGCAAATCGACCAGAAAGCCCCCCTACCCGGGCCGGCGATCCAGCAAGGAACCGAGTCGCTTGGGCAGGAAACTGAAATACGCGGCAGCGGCGATCGTTGCCGTCGCCGCCGCAATCTACCTCAACAACACGAGCCTTCTCGCAACGCATGCCGGCGGCAAGCCGGTGCTGCTCGCCCATCGCGGCATGGCGCAGCGTTTCGACGAGCGCGACCTCAAAAACGACACCTGCACCGCGGCGCGCATGCTGCCGCCGACCCATGACTATCTCGAGAACACGATCCGCTCGATGCGGGCGAGCTTCGAGCGCGGCGCCGATATCGTCGAGCTCGACGTCCATCCGACGACCGACGGCGAGTTCGCGGTGTTTCACGACTGGACCGTCGATTGCCGCACCGACAGCCAAGGCGTCACCCGCGAACAGCCGATGGCGCGGCTCAAGATGCTCGATATCGGCTATGGCTACACCGCCGATGGCGGCAAGACCTTTCCGTTCCGCGGCAAGGGCATCGGCCTGATGCCGTCGCTGGACGAGGTGCTCAAGACCTTTCCGGATCGCCGGCTCCTGATCAACGTCAAGAGCCGCGATCCCTCCGAAGGCGAGAAGCTCGCAACGGTCTTGAACCGGCTCGCCGCCGAACGGCGCAAGCTGATCATGGTTTATGGCGGCGACGAGCCGATCGAGACGATCCGGCGGCTTGCGCCGGAGACCCGCACCATTTCCCGCGCGGCGCTCAAGAGCTGCCTCATCCGCTATATCGGCTATGGCTGGACCGGCATCGTGCCTGATGCCTGCCGCAACGCCATCGTGCTGGTTCCGATCAACTACGCGCCCTGGCTATGGGGATGGCCGGACCGCTTCCTCAACCGCATAGCCGCGGCCAACAGCGCGGTGTTCGTGCTCGGGCCTTATCAGGGCGGCGAATTCTCTACCGGGGTCGACGATGCCGATCTGTTCCGTCGCCTGCCCGAAAGCTATTCCGGCGGCATCTGGACCAACGAGATCGAGACCATCGCCCGCCTCACCGGGCGTTAGATCCGGCCTCCTGTCATCTCTTCGTCATAGAAATTGTGCGACTGAAGCGGCTCGTCGCATCGAGGACAACGCTATGAACGCACCGAGCCTGACCCGCCCCAAGATCGCCGAAACCGTCATCGAGCCGACGGTCAAGCTGCGCGAGGTCAAGGTCGGACGTTGTTGCGAAGTGCTCGGCGACACCGCGATCGAATACACCGAGCTTGGCGATTACTCCTATCTCGGCAGCGGCTGCATCGTCGCCGACGCCGTGATCGGCCGCTTCTGCGCGATTGCGGCGCAGGTCCGGATCGGCGCGCCCAATCATCCGCTCGAGCGCCCCTCCCAGCATCGCTTCACCTACTGCCCGGAATACTACACGGCCACAGCCGAGCGCGATCATGACTTCTTCAGGAACCGACGCGCGGATCGCGTCGTGATCGGTAACGACGTCTGGATCGGCCACGGCGTGATCGTGTTGCCCGGCGTCTCCGTCGGAGACGGCGCGGTGCTGGCGGCCGGCGCCGTGGTCTCGCGCGATGTCGCACCCTACACCATCGTCGGCGGCGTGCCGGCCCGGCCGATCAAGGAGCGGTTCAATCGCAAGATCGCCGCCGAGCTGTCGCAGATCGCCTGGTGGAACTGGCCGGCTGAAACCATCTGGGAACGCCTGCCCGAATTCCAGTCCGGCGATGTCGAGGCGTTTTGCGCGCGGTGGAGAGCTTGAGCTAGCTCCGCAGTCCCGGCGCTTCCTGGCCGGTACGCGCGACATATTCAGTGTAGCCGCCGCCATATTGATGGATGCCGTCAGGGGTCAGCTCCAGCACGCGGTTGGAGAGCGCGGCGAGGAAGTGCCGGTCGTGCGAGACGAACAGCATCGTGCCCTCGAACTCAGAGAGCGCTGATATCAGCATCTCCTTGGTGGCGAGATCGAGATGGTTGGTCGGCTCGTCGAGCACCAGGAAGTTCGGCGGATCGAACAGCATCTTCGCCATGACGAGCCGCGCCTTCTCGCCGCCCGAGAGCACCCGGCACTTCTTCTCGACGTCGTCGCCGGAGAAGCCGAAGCAGCCGGCGAGCGCGCGAAGGCTGCCCTGCCCGGCCTGCGGAAACGCGTCCTCCAGCGACTGGAACACGGTGCGCTCGCCGTCGAGCAGGTCCATCGCATGCTGGGCGAAATAGCCCATCTTGACGCTGCCGCCGACCGCGACCGCGCCGTCGTCGGGCTCGGTTGAACCGGCGACCAGCTTCAGGAGCGTCGACTTGCCGGCACCGTTGATGCCCATCACGCACCAGCGCTCCTTGCGACGGATCATGAAGTCGAGGCCGTCATAAATGCGCTTGCTGCCATAGGCCTTGTGGACGTTCTTCAGGCTGACGACATCCTCGCCCGAGCGCGGCGCCGGCTGGAATTCGAACGCCACGGTCTGCCGCCGCCGAGGCGGCTCGACCCGCTCGATCTTGTCGAGCTTCTTGACCCGGCTCTGCACCTGGGCTGCGTGCGAGGCGCGCGCCTTGAAGCGCTCGATGAACTTGATCTCCTTGGCGAGCATCGCCTGCTGCCGCTCGAACTGCGCCTGTTGCTGCTTGTCGGACAGCGCGCGCTGCTGTTCGTAGAACTCGTAGTTGCCGGAATAGGTGGTGAGCTGGCCGGCGTCGATCTCGACCACCTTGTTGATGATCCGGTTGATGAACTCGCGGTCATGCGAGGTCATCAGCAGCGCGCCCTCATAACCCTTCAGGAACTGCTCGAGCCAGATCAGGCTTTCGAGATCGAGATGGTTGCTCGGCTCGTCGAGCAGCATGACGTCCGGACGCATCAAGAGGATGCGCGCCAGCGCCACCCGCATCTTCCAGCCGCCGGAGAGTTTGCCGACGTCGCCGTCCATCATCTCCTGGCTGAAGCCGAGACCTGCCAGCGCCTCGCGCGCGCGGCCGTCGAGCGCATAGCCGTCGAGCTCCTCGAACTGATGCTGCACCTCGCCATAGCGCGTGATGATATCGTCCATCTCGTCGGCCTTATCGGGGTCGGCCATCGCGGCCTCGAGTTCCCTGAGCTCGGCCGCGACCACGCTGACGGGCCCTGGCCCATCCATCACCTCGGCGACCGCGCTGCGGCCGGACATCTCGCCGACATCCTGGCTGAAATAGCCGATCGAAATGCCGCGATCGAGCGAGACCTGGCCCTCGTCCGGGATTTCCCGGCCCGAGATCATCCGGAACAGCGTGGTCTTGCCGGCGCCGTTCGGCCCGACGAGGCCGATCTTCTCGCCCTTCTTTAGCGCCGCGGAGGCTTCGATGAAGAGGATCTGGTGGCCGACTTGCTTGGAGACGTTATCGAGGCGGATCATGCTCTAATACTGGGGAACTGAGGGTTTGCGGCCTCTTATTCGATCTGGGACGTCGGTGGAAGCCCATTCCGCAGGTTCGTGCCGCGTTTCGTGCATGCCACGATCGTTGCCAATCGAATATGACATGAAGCGGTTCGACGATCGGTTTTGGGGCATCTTATGCAAGTCTGGCTTCTCTATCTGCTCGCGCTCGGCGCCGGCATCTGCGTCGCGGTTCAGCAGGTCCTGAACGGCAATCTCAGGTCCGCCCTCAACTCGCCGGCCTGGGCCGGGCTCGTCAGCTATCTCGGCGGGCTCGTGACGATGGCGGTCGTGCTGGTCGCGACGCGCGAGCCGGTGCCGTCCTGGAAGCTGGTGACGGCTGTGCCGTGGTGGGCCTGGAGCGGCGGCGTCCTCGGCGGCATCTTTATCCTGCTGATGATCCTGCTGCTGCCGCCGCTCGGCGCCGCGACCCTGCTGGCACTGGTGGTTGCGGGTCAAATGCTCGCGGGCATCGCGATGGACCATTTTGGCCTGTTCGGGCTGGCGCAGCACCCGGTGTCGGTTTCACGGCTGGCCGGCATCGCGCTGATCATCGGCGGCGTGCTTCTGATCAAGGATTGACGGGCTCTCGTCAGGCGCGGCGCATCAGCCGCAATTCGGCGGACAGACGAAGGCTGCGCTTGCCGGCCAGCGCGATGCCTTCGAGCTCGGCACCGTCCACACGGCACGAACCGGCAAAACCGATGCCGACTTCATAACCGCCGAACACCGGGTACTCGCCCTTCGCCGGCGTATGCTCCTGGTTGACGATCTCGCCTCGCCAGCGGCCATCGGCCGACGAATACGAACCGAGATAGTAGAAGAACGCATCGCCGCCGAGGATGCGGCCGTCCATCAGCAGCATGACCCCGGTGAGCCCGGCATCGACACCGTCGAGCGCGCGCAGATGGATCGAGTACAGTCCGTTGACGATGCCGCCGGGACCAACCGCCCCGCGCGGCGGCAAGGCCTCGTCGTCGAGCGGCGCCAAATTCGCCCAGAACACGCCGTCCGGCATGGCGTCGGCCTTGCCCTCGAGCAGGATGGTGGAACCCTCGCTCCTGCCGCGCACCTTGATGACGGTGACGTCGGCGCCCATCAGCGGCTTGAAGTTCGGATCGTCATTGTGGCGCTCGGTGATCACCTCGGCGGCGATCTCGCCTTCCGTCACCTGATAGGTGCCGAGATGGGCAAAGGCCGAATTGCCGCCGAGCATCCTGCCGTCATGCATGCACATGATGCTGCGGCCGAATGCGCCGTTGATGCCGTACTCGACCTTGTAAAGTCCGTTGAGCACGCAAAAAATCCAAAAAATAAAATTGATTCTATTCGCCACATAGCACCGGGCCGAACGCCGCACCATTGCGTCTTTTGGCGCAGGCAAACCCGCAATGTCCGGGTGTGGACAGCGGCCGATTCGTCGCTTAGCTGTAGGCACCGCCCGCGTCGTGCTGCGTCACGCGGGATCCGGTCTGCCGGTTCTCTACTCTCCCAGTTCATTGTGTCCAAGCATTTGCGCATTCCGCCAATGGTCGCGCGGCCGCACCCGGCCTCGACACAGGCGAGGCTTCGAGGAGCATCACATGATCAATCGCTTTGGTCTGGCCGCCGCGCTGGCGCTGCTGCTCGGCAGCGGCGGCACAGCCCTGGCCCAGTCGCTGCCCGACTATATGGGGCCGATCTCCGGTAAGACCTCATCAACGCCGGCCGACGTCGCGACCAAGGACGTGCTCGCGCTCAACACCGGCATGTTCGAGCTCTATGGCGATGCGGCGCGGATCTTCCAGAAGAACATCCTCGACAAGCACCCGGTGATCCTCGGCCTGTTCTCCGGCGCCGGCGGCCGCCTGATCCTGTACCGGCCGGGCAAGCCGCCGACCGAAGCGCCGCAGGTGCCGATCGTCTATCAGCTGCTCAAATCGGTCGGCCACAGCACGATGGCGTTGGCCGAGGTGGTCGGCCCCTATGTCAACAATCCCGACGACAAGGCGTGGCGCGGCTCGATGCAGGCCTATCGCAGCCGGATGCAGTCGGCGCTCGACGGGCTCGATGCCACGCCGATGCAGGCGGACTGGCGCGACAACAACCGTGCCATCCTCAAGAACAACATCGCCTTCATGGATGAATGCCTCACTGCCGGCGCGATCCCCTTCGCGACGCTCGAGGCGTTCGGCAAGAAGCAGGCGCCGCTGCTCGCCAGGAACGTCGCCTGGGCTGCGCAGACCCAGGTTGCGCACTGGATGACGGTCATGGCCGACTGGAAGTCGCAACTCGGCGCCGACTGGGACAAGACCTACGGCGCGAGCAACACGATCTATGTGGCGCGGCAGAACAACGTGATCTTCAGCGTGCTGGCGCAGTTCTTCGGGCCCGACGCCATCAACGGCCGCCTGATGCTGATCGAGACGATCTCCTTCAGCACCACGCCGTCGGACATGCTGGAGTCGCTGACCCGGATCATCGCGGACCGCTCGGTCGGCGCGCTGTTCTTCGGCAGCTATCACCTGATGGACTATGAGCTGATGGGGGGCGACGCGCGCGAGGCGATCATCGCCGAGACCAAGAAGCGCGGCATGACCGCCTTCCTGCCGCCGCTGGTGCCGTTCGGTTCCAAGCAGTGGCCGACGCTGATCACGCCGGGTCCGGGACCGGCCACCATCGCCGACCTGAAGTGAGACCAAAGCTACAAGTGAGGCAGCTACGACCTATTGCGGCGTTGCGGTTGCGCTCGCTTTGCCGCAATACTTTCGCGTGTATTGCACCAATTGTTAAACCCCGGCGCGATATGCCGTCGTCGAGGTGTCGATGAAAGATCAGACCATGCGGCCTTCGCGACGCGATTTCGTGAAGTGGTTGTCGGCAGGCGGCATCTCGGTCAGCCTGTCGCATCTGGCGCTGGCGAAGGAACCGGCTTTCGCGACCCGCGAGACGCTGCCCGGCCGCGGCCATTTCAACCCGGCGGAAAAGGGCGCCGGCCGTGTCGACGGCGTCGCCAAGGTCACCGGCGCAAAACTCTACGCGTCCGACTTCCGCGCCGCCGACATGCCGGGCTGGCCCGCGACCACCGCGCATGCCATCCTGGTCCGCGCCGATGACGCGACGCATGTCTATGCCGGCATGGACCTCGCCCGTCTCGATGGTTCGGCAAAGCCGTCGGTTATCGTGACCGCTGCCGATCTCGACCGGATCGGCACGCGGGTCCCGGAATTCTACACCGGCGACCTGTTCTGCCCAGTCGGCAAGACGCCGCTCTATCTCGGTCAGCCGGTCGCGCTGTTGATCTTCGAGCAGTTCGACGCCTTCGACCGCGCGCGCCTCGCGCTGCGTGACGGCGGCTTCGTCAAATTCGGCGACGAGACCGGGCCTGTCATCCTGCCGAACTACGGCGCGTATCGCTTCACGCGCGTGGCGGGCGCCACGCCTGACGCGCCCGACGTCTATTCGCCGATCCAGGCCGGTTGGGTTTCGCCGAGCCGCATCCAGAACGCGGCGCTGCCGGTCTGGCTGCCGCTCGCCAAGGAGACCAAGGCCGACTACGCCAAGGCCGCAACCCATGGCGAAGCGATCCGCGCCCAGCTCGCCAAGGACGATCCGACACAGCTCGTGCTCGACCGCGAGTTCGAGACCCAGTCGGTCGATCCGATGTTCCTGGAACCGGAGAGCGGGCTCGCCTGGTACAGCGACAACAGCGGCAATCTCGAACTGGTGCTCGGCGTGCAGTCGCCCTATGAGGCGACCGAGTCGATCGCCTTCATGCTCGGCAAGGCTCGCCCGCCGTTCCGGCCCTCGCACATCAACGCGCAGTTCGCCCATGTCGGCGGCGGCTTCGGCGGCCGCGACCATACCCCGTTCGTGCTTTATGTGGCGCTGGCGGCGATGTTCTTCCCGGGCCGGCCGGTGCGGCTGGCGCAGGACCGCTACCAGCAATTCCAGGGCGGCATCAAACGCCACCCGATCAAGATGCGCTCGCGGATCGGCATCGATCGCGCCACCGGCAAGATCACGGCATTCGCCGCCGATCATGTGCTCGACGGCGGCGGGCTCGCCAACTTCTCCGCCAATGTCGCGGTCGTCGCCGCGACCGCTGCGATCGGCATCTACGACATCCCGAAAGTCGACGTCACCACCGTGGCGCTGCATTCGCGCGGCGTCACCGCAGGCTCGATGCGCGGCTACGGCACGCTGCAGACCATGACCGCGCTAGAAGTCCTGATCGACGAGGCGGCGAGCGAGCTCAAGGTCGATCCGATCGCATTCCGGCGCAACAATGCGCTGAAGCAGAACGGCCGGACCATGACCGGCAATCCCTACATCGTGTCGGTGCGCACATCAGACATCCTCGACAAGCTCGAGACGCATCCGATCTGGCGGCAGCGCGCTGAGTTCAAGCAGAAGGCACCGGAGGGACGCCTGGTCGGCACCGGCGTCGCCTGCGTCACCAAGGATTACGGCTCGGGCGCGGATTGCTCGCTCGGCCGGGTCGAGATCGACCCCGAGGGACGGATCGCGATCCACTGCGACCACGTCGAGATGGGCAATGGCGTCGGCACCGCGCTCGCCAACCGGGTCGCGAGTCATCTCGGCGCCGTCGCCGATGAGGTCGCGGTCTCCCGGGTCGACAGCTATGACGCGCTTGGCCTGGTCACCTCGGGCGATCCCTACACGATGGATCAGAAGACCCAGGATATCGCCGAGAGGAACCCGCGCTGGGTGCCGGCGATCAGCTCAGCGACCAGCGCATCGATCGGTGCCCATGTCGGCACGCACTCGTCGGCCGAGGCGGCCCGCGTCATCTTCCGCTTCGGCCTGTGGCCGGCGGCGCTCGAGCTCTGGCACATCGCCAAGGCCGATCCCCGCACCCGCCTACGGGACAGAGCGCGCTGGAAGGATGGCCAGCTGGTGCTCGACGATCTCGCGCCGCTGCCGTTGGCAAAGCTTGCCGCGACCGCGCATGCGCGCGGCTTCGTCACCGGCGCCATCGCGCACAGCTTCTCGCGCTGGGCCTGGTCGCGCGCCCGCTTCCCGTTGTTCGGCGAACAGTATCGCGCCGAGATCGACGCGCTCGCTGTTCGTCGCGGCCGAAGCCAGTTCGAGCGGATCGACCGAACAAGCGTGAAATTCCCGCCGACCGACAACAACCGGATCGGCACCGCCTACACCTCGATGTGCGGCACGCTGGTCCGCGTCGAGATCGAGCGCGCGACCGGAATCCTGCGCATCGCCAAGGCCTACAGCGTGTTCGAATGCGGCCAGGCGCTGGTGCCAGAAGTGGTGCTCGGCCAGTCGCATGGCGGGTTCGCGATGGGCGTCGGCTACGCGTTGCTGGAAACCCTGCCGCCGTTCGAAGGCGGGCCCGGCAACGGGCAGTGGAATCTCGGCCAGTACTTGATCGCGCGCGGCTCCGACCTGCCGCTGCACAATCTCGAGATCGAGATGCTGCCGCCGCTGACGCCGGACGAGCCGCCGAAGGGCATGGCCGAGGTGGTGATGATCCCGATCGTGCCGGCGCTGCTCAACGCCATCAACGATGCCACCGGCCACCGCTTCCGCTCACTGCCGGTGACAACAAGCCTGCTCAAGGGAGCGCTGGCGTGACGACGCTCAACCTCACCATCAACGGCCGGAAGCACGGCCCGATCGAGGTCCGCGACGACCTCTCGATGAACGATTTCCTTCGGGAAATGCTCGGCATGACCGGCACCAAGTTCGGCTGCGGCGCCGCGCAATGCCTGAGCTGTGCCGTCATCATCGATAATCCCGACGGCACGAGCTACACCACCCCGACCTGCGTTGTGCCGGCCGCGAATTTCGACGGCAAGGCGATCCGCACCGTCGAGGGCCACGCCAGGGACGGCGAACTCTCGGCGTTGCAGCGCGCCTTCATCGACCACTTCGCGTTCCAGTGCGGCTATTGCACGGCCGGTTTCCTCAACGAGGGCCAGGTGCTGCTCGAACGGCTGGCGAAGGCGCCGGTGGCGCGGGACCAGCTCGAGAGCGTCATTGCGGATGCGCTCGACGGCCATCTGTGCCGCTGCACCGGCTACATCAAGTATCACCAGGCGGTGCGCGACGTGATCCTCGCCGATTCCAAACGCTATCTGACCGCTAGCAAGTGAGCGCGCAAGCAATGCCATCGGAAACGCGGTTTCGGA
Organism: Bradyrhizobium sp. BRP56; assembly: GCF_020194035.1. NCBI lineage: Bacteria > Pseudomonadati > Pseudomonadota > Alphaproteobacteria > Hyphomicrobiales > Nitrobacteraceae > Bradyrhizobium > Bradyrhizobium sp. BRP56. Next base: position 6,892 of record NZ_JADYVV010000054.1, on the reverse strand, counting down.
TCGTTGCAGTGCTGACGGCGCTCGCGACCAGCCTGTGCGCGGGCTACGCGGCGTCGGAAAGCGCGAGCCATGCCCTCGCCTCGCCGGAAAGCTTTGCCGGCATCGGGAATGTCGAGCAGCGCTCGGCGGCGATCTTCACCGAGCTCGGCAAGGTTCTGACGCATCCGCGCTGCACCAATTGCCATCCCGCCGGCGACAGCCCGCGGCAGGGCGATATCAGCCGCATGCATCAGCCGCCGGTGACGCGCGGTGCGGACGGCCACGGCAAGGACGCCATGCGCTGCTCGATCTGTCACCAGCACGCCAATTTCGATCCCGGTCGGGTGCCGGGCCACCCGGAATGGCACCTTGCGCCGCGCGAGATGGCATGGGCCGGCAAGACCGTCGGCGAGATTTGCGCGCAAATCCGCGACCCCGCACGCAATGGCGGCCGCAAGGTCGAGGAGCTGGTCGAGCATATCGGCAAGGACACGCTAGTGGGCTGGGCCTGGCATCCCGGCTTCGGCCGCGCACCGGCACCGGGCACGCAGGCGCAGGCCGGCGCGCTGGTCGAGGCCTGGGTGAAGACCGGAGCGGCCTGCCCAGTGCCTTAAGTCGCGCAACTCCCAACTAGTGGCGCTTGAAATACTGCACGTCGCGCTCGTGCTTCTCCGCCGCCGCTCGCGACTTGAAGGTGCCGAGATTGCGGCGCTTGCCGGTCTTCGGATTGACCTTGCGGGAATAGAGCCGGTACCCGCCGGAACTTAGTTTGCGGATCATCGCAACGCCTCGCCAATGCCTTTCGCATGTCAACGACATGCCGCGGCGAGCGTTCCAGTTCGGTCAGAAGCAGAGATTGGTCACGGCATTGCCGCGCTTGTCCTTGATGACATAGGGACAGCGGGCCCGCTCCAGCGCCTTCTTGGCATCCTCGTCGCCGAGCGCCGCCGCCCGCTCGTAATAGGCTTTCGCGGCATCGCTGTCCTTCGGCCCGCCGCGACCGGCCTGCGCGAAGGCGCCCATCCGCTCCAGCGCGCCCGGATGGTTCTGCGCAGCGGCCTTCTCGAACAGCGCCCGCGCGCCGGCATCGTCCTGCGCGCCGCCCTGGCCTTCGGCCAGCATCATGCCGAGCTGGTACTGCGCTTCGGCATTGGTCTCGGCGGATTTGGCGAGCAATTCGCGCGCGCGTGCCGGATCAGCTGCCGCGCCGCCGCCGCCGAGCGCAGCGAGATTGCTGACGCCGCGCGCGTTGCCGGCCTGCGCCGCGCGCTCGAACAATTTGCGCGCCTGCGCCTCGTCTTTGGCAACGCCGGTGCCGTTGCCGTAAAGCACGCCGAGTTCGACCATCGCCGAGGTCGAGCCCTTGTCGGCCGCCTTGCGCCAAGCGCTTGCGGCTTCCGCCGTCTGCCGGTTGGCGGCATAGGCCCGGCCGAGCTGGTACATCGCGCGGCGCGACGATCTTGCGGCCACCGCGCAGTACTTGATCGCGGTCGCGATGTCGGCCGACGCGATGTCGGGCACGCCCTTCACGTCGGCCGGCTTGTCGGGATCGGTGGGATCGGCGGCAAGCCGGTCGCACAGCACGAGGTCGGCCGATTGCGCGTGGGCAGACACGGGCGCGGCAAGCGCCGCAGCAAAGACAATCGCGTGAAGTGGTTTGAACATGACCAGCAGGTTGCGTCGCGGTGCGGGCAAATTCAAGGCTCGAGCCCGGTCTCGCGCAGCACCGGCGCGACATCAGCCGACGACAGATAGCGCAGCAGATGATCGGCGGCCGCTGCGCGCTGTGAGGCTGCCATGCGGCCGGCGGAAAACACCGCCGGGGTCTGCAAATCCAGCGGAATCGGCCCGACGACCTCGATGCCCTCGATCTGCTTCAACTCGCTGATCTGCTGGATTGCGAGATCGGCGTCGCCGCTGACGAGCTTTTCCGCGGTGAAGCCGCTCGGAATGATCACCGCCCGCGCGTTGATCGCCGCCACAATGCCGAGACGCGCGATCAGCTGCGCGAACAGGATACCGCTGGCGCCGAGCCGCGAATAGGCCACCGCCCGCGCACCGAGCAGCGCCGCACGCAGCGCGGCTTCAGTTGCGATGTCGGGATGCGCCGCCCCCGCCTTCACCGCGACGCCGACATGGGAACGCGCAAGATCCACTGCGCTCTCCCGCGCAACGCGGCCCTCGCCTATCATCTCATCGAGGCCTTCGCGGGTCAGGATCACGAGGTCGGCGCCCTCGCCGCCGCGCAGGCGTTTGAGCAGCGCCAGCGTCGGCGCAAAATCGGCGTCGATCGCAACGCCGCTCGCCGCCTGATAGGCGGCGGCAAGCCGCGCGACCGCGCCCTTCAACGCCAGTGTCGAAAGAACACGAACCGAATTGCTCATATGGCCTATGCCCGCCGCATCAACTTGAGCGCGGCCATGAGGCGCAGGCTGCGCTTGCCGGCAAGCGCGGTCGCCTCCAGCACGGCGCCCTCGGCGTCGCAGGTGCCGGCAAAGCCGATGCCGACCTCGTGGCCGCCGAAGATCGGGTTCTCGCCCATCGCCGAAGTGTGCTCCTGATTGAGGATCTGGCCCTTCCAGCGGCCTTTCTCGGAAGTGTAGGTGCCGAGATAGTAGAAGAAGGCGTCGCCGCCAAGGATGCGGCCGTTGTTCAGCAGCATCACGCCGGTGAGGCCGCCGTCGACCCCGTCGAGCACGCGGATGTGGATCGAATAGAGCCCGTTGATGACGCCGCCCTCGCCGACCCCGCCGGCGAGCGGGATGTCCCCCTCGGTGATCGGCGTCATCACCGACTGGAACGGCACGCCGGGCAACTCCTTCAGCTCGCCCTTGAAGCGGTAGAGGTCGCCGTCCGGCCGGCCTTTGGCAATCAGCGTGGCGTCATCGGTACCGGCCATCGCGCGGTAGTTCGGATCGGGGTTATGGCGGACGGTCTGGATCTCGACTGCGACCTCGTCGCCGGCTTTCTCGTAGGTGCCGATATGGGCGAACGCCGAATTGCCGCCCAGCATCTTGCCATCGCCGACATACATCACGCTGCGGCCGACGGCGCCGCCGAGTTCGAACCGGACCTTGTAAAACCCCTCAAACAAGCGCCGCGTCCCCGGCAGCCAAGATGCACCCGTTATCTAGCGCGGTTCATAACGCAGCGAAATCGGTTTCGGCGGAACGCCGCCTGCAAAGGGTATCGCTAAACAGCGAAGGTCCGCCAAGGCTATCGCCCTGGCGGACCCGATTTGCGGTACCGGATGGCTCCATCCGGGTCCGATAGCAGCTTAGGCCGCAGCCATTTAAGCCGCAGCCTTGGCGCCGGTCGGAACCTCGGAGATCGTCTTCAGGATCTGCGAAGCGATCTGGTAGGGGTCGCCTTGCGAGTTCGGGCGACGGTCTTCCAGATAGCCCTTGTAGCCGTTGTTGACGAACGAGTGCGGCACGCGGATCGAGGCACCACGGTCAGCCACGCCGTAGCTGAACTTGTTCCAGGGCGCGGTCTCGTGCTTGCCGGTCAGGCGCTTGTCGTTGTCCGGGCCGTAGACGGCGATGTGATCCATCAGGTTCTTGTCGAAGGCCTTCATCAGGCTCTCGAAGTACTCCTTGCCGCCGACTTCGCGCATGTACTTGGTCGAGAAGTTGGCGTGCATGCCCGAGCCGTTCCAGTCGGTGTCGCCGAGCGGCTTGCAATGGAATTCGATATCGATGCCGTAGCTCTCGGTGAGGCGCAGCATCAGGTAGCGGGCCATCCACATCTGGTCAGCGGCGGTCTTGGAGCCCTTGCCGAAGATCTGGAATTCCCACTGGCCCTTCGCCACTTCGGCGTTGATGCCTTCGTGGTTGATGCCGGCGGCGAGGCAGAGATTGAGATGCTCTTCGACGATCTTGCGGGCGACGCTGCCGACGTTCTTGTAGCCGACGCCGGTGTAGTACGGGCCCTGCGGCGCCGGATAACCCTCTTCCGGAAAGCCGAGCGGACGGCCGTCCTTGTAGAAGAAGTATTCCTGCTCAAAGCCGAACCAGGCGCCTTCGTCATCCAGAACGGTGGCGCGCTTGTTCGAGACATGCGGCGTCTTGCCGTCGGGCATCATGACTTCGCACATCACCAGCACGCCGTTCTCGCGCGCGGCGTCGGGATAGCAGGCGACCGGCTTCAGCACGCAGTCAGAGCTGTGGCCTTCAGCCTGCTGGGTGGACGAACCGTCAAAGCCCCACAGCGGAAGCTGTTCGAGGGTCGGGAACGACGCGAATTCCTTGATCTGCGTCTTACCGCGCAGGCTCGGCGTCGGCGTATATCCGTCGAGCCAGATATACTCGAGCTTGTACTTGGTCATTGAACCTCTCTGTTGATGATGCAAAACCGTGAGGAACCGAAAGCCAGTCGGCCGCCGCACGCGTACCCGGCCACCATCGGCCGGCTCTTACTAAGCAATTAAAATGCCAGTCGCTGCAGTGCGGCCGCCGCCTGACCGCGGATGTCCACAGCGGAGATCGCATTTTTTTCTGCGACATAGCAGCGCGGCTGGCATGCGCCGCGGTCAGTCAAAATCTTCTCCCCGCGCCCTCCGCCGCCCGTTTCTGCAGCAAATTCGGCTACGGCATCGCCCGCCGCTTAATGCGGCGGCAGCGCCATGTGACCGTTCGTGTCCGACGATCGGGTGCCCCGCAACCATCGTCGCGGCTCAAGCGTTGGTCAGCCGCATCCTGCCTCACAGGAAGCAAACCCGAATCCGCCCACGAATTGATCAAACGATGACTATTTCTTGGTCACTTGCACCCCGCCGAGCCCGGGCCGATATCGAAAACACGGTAACCACACGCGAATGAGTCGGGCGCACCATGGAGGCTCGCTCCGGCCAAAGGAGACTTTGACATGATCACCACGGGCCAAAACCAAGGACCGATCCAGGGATCGGCAACAATCTATCAATTCCCGGCAGGAGGCCGCGCGGCTCTTGGCGGACGCCGCTACGGCGAGACGCGGACCGCGCTCGAACTCGCCGCTGAAGTCGAGACCTCGGTCTGCAGCGAGAGCTGGTACCATCAGGCGGCCATCGACGACGCCAAGCCGGGCCGCGATCACTGATGCCGATGCGATCGAGGGGCGCGACGCAAAAACGTCAGACAGCAGCAGAACAATAACAAGGGTCGGAACGCGAGCGTTTCGGCCCTTTTTTCATGCCAGCTCGCATGCCGTCGCCGGCCGCCTCGCATGCCGGAGCCTGGCAAGCCCGGCCCGGCTGATCTCGAGCGTGACCCCGCCGCCCTTGTAGCGCGTGCCCGTCAGCGACAGGCGCTTCTTCAGCGTCACCGCCTTGCCGTCGAGTTGCAGATGCGCGCGCGTATCCCCGTTGAAGAACCCGGCAATGAACTGCGTGCCGTCAGCGCAATGATAATTCCGGAAGGCGGACTGCGCCGACACGTTCGAGGAACCAAAGAGCTCGAAAAGAATTGCGCCGATGACAATGGCGCCCCCGCGATAAGTCATATTCTCCCCCCAACGGGCCGGTTATAGACCTGTCTGCGCCGCTATTCCTGCGCCAAGACCTCATCAGCTGCAACAGGCCCGCCCGATGTCCGAAGCCCCTGCCCGTCATCTCAATCTCGCCGGCGCCAGCAATTTTCGCGACCTTGGCGGCTACCAGACGCGCGACGGCCGGACGGTGCGCTGGCGCCAGATCTTCCGCTCCAACCATCTTGGGCATCTCACCAAGCAGGACGTTGCCGTGGTGCGCTCGCTCGGGGTCAGGAGCGCGTTCGATTTTCGCGGCGTCGCCGAGCGCGCCGAGGCGCTCTGCGGCATGAGCGACGTCACCGTGCATTCGCTTCCCGTCGAGCCGACCGTGGTGGCTTCGCTGCGCGAGATCGCCGGCAACCGTCAGCTCTCGGAAGCCGATGCGATCGACGTGATGCGGGACTCCTACCGGGGCTATGTGCAGGACAACACGGCGCGCTACCGCACGCTGTTTGCTCATCTATTGGAAGACCGGGCGCCGCTCGTGATCCACTGCACCGCCGGCAAGGACCGCACCGGATTTGCCTGCGCGCTGATCCTGCACGCGCTCGGCGTGTCCGAGCAGGTGATCGCGGACGACTATCTCCTGACCAACCAGTTCTACAAGCGCGACCCGGCCCATAGCACCGAGTTGCCTGACGACGTCAAGCAGGTGCTCGGCACCGTGCGCGCGGCGTTTCTGGAGGCTGCATTCGAGGCGATCGATGCCGACTATGGCGGCCTCGACGGTTATTTCCGCGACGGCCTCGGGCTCGGCCAGGCCGAGCGCAAGGCGCTCGAAGGCCGCTATCTGCAGGCCTGATCAGTTCGCCCGACTTTTCGAGCGACGTGCACACCGGTTCGCGTGAAGAAAACGCGGCTGAACTAAAAAAGCTCAGGCCGCTGCGGCCTCGAGCTCGAGCTCCGCATCGAGGTCGGCAATCACATCCTCGAACGCCGAGATCGCCTGCTGGATCGCGGCGATCTGCATCAATTCCCAGCTGCCCACTGGTCCCTTGCGGTTTTGCAGCGCCACCACGAGATCGCGCCGCTGCTCCTTAAGCTGAACCAGCGGTAAACCGTGATCCGGAAGATTTCCCATTCGCATAACCCCTACCTTGGCTGGAGTTCCGCTTCTAAGGAAAGGGTTCTGCAAACGACTTACAGAACTGCTGCAAATTTTATCCAACAAGCCCTACCCCGTAGTCTTACGTAGTCGGGCCGACGTCGTTGGGCTTACGTGATCGCCTCCGGCTTCAAGGCGTCGTCGATCGCGCCGAACAGCGACTGGGTTACGCAGTCGTCCGTTAAGAAGCCGGATTGATCGAGGCTGGCCGGGCGAGCGTGCGCCATAGCTGGGCCAGGAACAGGCACAAGAGATATCTCAGCCAGGCGAGGATGCGGCGGAAGTTGTGTCCGACGGCTG
>NZ_JADYVV010000053.1:0-65639 GCF_020194035.1 Bradyrhizobium sp. BRP56 | reverse complement strand
GGAGGCAACCGTCCGGCGATACCACTACGAGACCCACGAGCAATTGGAAGATCACCTCGCTGCCTTCCTTGATGCTTACAACTTCGCCAGACGCCTTAAGACCCTGCGTGGTCTCACACCCTATGAAGCTATCTGCAAAGCATGGGCCGACGAACCAAACCGCTTCAGGATCGATCCCATCCACTTGACCTCGGGACTGAACACCTAGGGCATTTACACATCTCTTCGAGGCTAGAAAACCGACTCATCATCAAGGGGTTAGCTACTAGGCGAGAGCCGAAATCGGCGGGCGCAACCCTAGTGCAGATGAGTAAGTTCTCTGCGGTTTTCGGCCAACTCTTTGAGAAGACTCCGGAAAGACTGCGGAGGATATGTATATACGCTAGTGCGAAAGCAGGGACGACAGCTGTGATTGGTGCGGCAGAGCGGCACACCGGCTACGCCGGCCTGAACCCTGCCTTCGTCAATGCAGCCCGCCCTTCATCCGACGCCAGTGCATCGAGAAAGGCCTGCACCGCGGGCCGCTGCTTGCGCGCCGTCACCAATGCGAAGTCATAATGCTCTTCGGCGAGCGGTATGAAGCCGAGTCCCGACGCATCGGCGACCGGCGCGATGGTCATGCCCCAGTCGGCGCGGTGCTGCGCCACCGCGGCCGCAACCGCATTGTGCGAGCGGGGCTGATTCCAGTAACCGTCGGGCCGGCTGCCCGCGAGCAAGCGATCGATCAGGATGCGGGTGCCGGCGCCCTGGTTGCGGTTGACCATGATGCAGGCGGGATCGGCGAGCGCGGCGCGCACCGCCTGCTCTGCGCTCAAGCCGGCAAAGCGCGTGTCGTCCTTGCGAAACACGATGCCCTGCATGCGCCGCCAGCCCGGCACCAGTTCGAGCCCGTCGGCCAGGTACGGCGTGTTGTAGGTCTCGGTCTTGTCGTCGAACAAATGGATCGGGGCGAGATCGCATTCGCCGCGCTTGGCGGCAGCGAGCCCGCCGAGGCTGCCGACCGCGATCGAACGCACTACAAGCCCGGCATGCACCAGCGGCGCCGTGACGAGATCGAGCCCGGTGCAATGGCTGCCGACGATGACGAGATCGGGCACCCGCACATGCGGCGTGAACAGCGTCACCTCGGCCTCGCTGCCGGCCGGCAACTGGTCGGCCAACGCCTCGATCTTCAAGAAGCCGTCAGCCTGCGCGAACGAGGTGATCGCGCCGGAACCCTTGCCGCTCGGATAGGCGATCAGGCCGTCGGCGCCCTCGACCAGCGACACCATCACGAACTCGGTACGCCCGAGCTCGGAGGCGATGCGCACCGGCACCTTCGCCGCCACCTTGGCATCCGATCGCGGCGGCAGCCCGGCCATTCGCCGCAGCACCGGCACGATCATGTCGTGGAAGGTGAACATCGCCGAGGTCGGAAAGCCGGGCAGGATGACCACCGGCTTGCCGTCGCACACCGCAAGGCACAGCGGCTTGCCGGGCTTCAGCGCCACGCCATGCGCGATGATGCCGGGCTTGCCGAGGCGAGCGATGATCCGGTGCGAGACGTCGCCCGCGCCCTTGGAGGTGCCGCCCGACAGCACCAGCATGTCGCTATCCGCCAGCGCCTTGCGCATCGCGGCCTCGAGCATCGCCTCGTTGTCGGCGAACGCGCCAAGGAACGACGCGTCGGCGCCGTTCTCGGCAATCGCCGCGGTGACGATCGCACCATTGGTGTCGTAGATCGCGGCCGGCCGCAGCTTCTCGCCCGGCTGCACCAGTTCGTCGCCGGTCGAGAGGATCGCGACGCGCGGACGGCGCGTCACCGCAACCTCGGCGATGCCGCAGGCCGCGAGCATGCCGATCTCGCGCGACCCGATCATCGTTCCGGCGCGCAGCAGGGCCTCGCCGCGCGCGATGTCGGAGCCGGCATAGGACACGAACTGGCCGGGCGACGCCGCACGCCGCACCTCGATGGTGCCGTGGCCGGCAGGCTGGGTGTGCTCGACCATCACGATGGCATCAGCGCCGCGCGGTACCGGACCGCCGGTCGCGATCGCGGTTGCAGTACCCGGGAGCACCGGCAGGGTGGGCGCGGTCCCGCACGAAATCGTCTCGTCGTTCAGCGCGAGCTGCACCGGCGCGGCCTCGCCGGCGCGCGCCAGATCGGCCGAGCGCACCGCAAAGCCGTCGACATTGGAGCGATCGAATGGCGGCACGTCGATCGGCGCCACCACGTCCTCCGCCAGCGCACGGCCGAGCGCATCGGCGAGCAGCCGTTTCTCGGACGGCAATTGGCGCGGGAACAGCGCCGCCTCGAAGCGCGCGAGCGCCTCCTCGCGCGACAGGATGGTCAGGAACTGGTCCTGCTCGACGGACGGGTTGGGTTTCGGCGTGAACGTGTTGGTCATCTCGGGAACTCACTCCCGCAACATATAGGCATCGACCACCGCGCCCGCAGCGAAGCCCTCGGCATCGCCAGGCACGATCAGCAGGGCTTCGGCGCGCGCGATGGCATCGAGCGACAGGTCGCCGATGGCAAGTGCCGTCCAGGAACCTTGCTCGCGTATCAGCAGCACGACCTCGGCAACGCCGACGCCGGAAGCGATCTTGCGTTCCAGCGGCAGCGCCAGCGTTTTGCGCACGCGCCGGCCCGACAGGCGGTCGAGCAGGGGAAGCGCAATCGCCCACCAGGCCGCGAAAGCCTGATCCGGCGCGCCGGGCAAGGCGACGACCGGCGATGCATCGATCCGACCGACCGCTGCGGTGCGCCCAGGCTGCAGCGCGATCCCGTGCGCGATCAGTGCGCCACGCCTTGCCAGCGCATTCACCGCAGCATCGGTGTGACCAACGCCGGTGCCGCCGATCATGACCATCAGATCGCAGCCGTCTGGTTCGAGTGCGTTTGCAATCGCCGCCACATCGGGCGCCGCCTCGATGCCGACGACCTCAGCGCCCGCGAGACGCGCGGTGTCAGCGATCAGTTGTGCGGTCAGCTCACCATTGGCGACGTTGACGATGCGAAGCCGCGGCCGTCGCACGCGCAACATCTGCAGTCCGGCCGCGCGCACGAGGAGCAGGCCGCGCGGCAGCAGCGGCTCCCCGGCTGCGATCACGGTGCGCCCAACGGCGATGTCGCTGCCGGCACGCCTGACGCCCTGCCCCGGGATTGCTTCGGCGAGCACCTGCGCAAGCGGACCGGAGGTATCGACGGCATCGGCATCGACCACGCAGTCGGTGCCATCAGGCATCGCAGCGCCTGCCGCCACCCAGACCGGAGGTTCGGCCAGCGGCAATGGCGCATAGGACGACGCGCCGACCAGGTCATTGGCGCGCATCGCCCACCCGTCGCTGACCGCGACATCGCGCGGCGGATAGGCGCGCAAGGCCGGCATCTCGGCCGCAATGCAGCGCAAGGCGTCGGCCGGCGGCAGCGCGATCGGCTGGACCGGCCCGACGTCGCGCTGCACGGCAGCCAGTGCCGCATCGAGCGGGGTGAGCGAAGGCGGAAGGCGCTGGGCGGTGACCATGGCCCGCTATGGACTGAATCGGCCCCGAAAGAAACTGCCTCCGCCCGACCGGGGCTGCGTCATTAGACCGATGGCGCGTTGACGCGGTCCCCAATATAGTTGCAAAAGAAACCAATATGACCGGGTCCCCGAAGGCCCGGCACAACCAATAATGGCCAATGCGCCAATTCAGGAGGGAGACAGAATGAAGGCCACCAGACTAGCCATGTTCGGGACGCTCGCAGCCGCGCTGCTGGCCTCCTCGAGCGTATCGGCGCAGGTATCCGACGACATCATCAAGATCGGCGTGCTGACCGACATGAACGGCCCCGCCTCGACGCCGACCGGCCAAGGCTCGGTCACCGCCGCGCAGATGGCGGTCGACGATTTCGGCGGCAAGGTGCTCGGCAAGCCAATCTCGGTGATCGTCGGCGATCACCAGCTCAAGCCGGATATCGGCGCGACCATCGCGCGGCGCTGGTATGACGTCGATCAGGTCGACCTCATCGTCGACGTGCCGGTCTCGGCGGTCGGGCTCGCGGTGCAGAACATGGCCAACGAGAAGAAGAAGCTGTTCATCACGCATTCGACCGGCGCGACCGATTTCCACGGCAAGTTCTGCTCGCCCTACGCGATACAGTGGGTATTCGACACCAGGGCGCTCGCGGTCGGCACCGCGCAGGAGGTGGTGAAGCGCGGCGGCGACAGCTGGTTCTTCATCACCGACGATTATGCGTTCGGCCACTCGCTGGAGAAGGACGCCTCAGCGATCGTGACCAAGAACGGCGGCAAAGTGCTCGGCGCGGTGCGGCCGCCGTTTGCGACGCCCGATCTGTCGTCCTTCATCCTGCAGGCGCAGGCCTCGAAGGCCAAGATCATCGGCATTGCCGGCGGACCGCCCAACAACACCAACGAGATCAAGACCGCCGCCGAGTTCGGCGTCTTCGCCGGCGGGCAGCAGATGGCGGCGCTGCTGGCGCTGATCACCGACATCCACTCGATCGGGCTGTCGGCCGCGCAGGGCCTGCTGCTGACCACCTCGTTCTACTGGGACATGGACGACAAGACCCGCGAGTGGTCGAAGCGCTATTTCGCCAAGATGAACCGGATGCCGACGATGTGGCAGGCCGGCGTCTACTCCTCCGTGACCGCCTATCTGAACGCGATCAAGGATGCCGGCACCGACGATCCGCTCAAGGTCGCGGCCAAGATGCGCGAGAAGCCGGTCGAGGACTTCTTCGCCCGCAACGGCAAGCTGCGCGAGGACAATCTGATGGTGCACGACCTCTGGCTCGTGCAGGTCAAGACCCCGGCCGAGTCGAAATATCCGTGGGACTACTACAAGATCCTGGCCAAGATCTCGGGCGAGGACGCGTTCGGCCCGCCGGACCCAGCCTGCGCGATGGCGAAGAAATGACGACCGAAGGTCGTCATTCCGGGGCGATGCGTCAGCATCGAACCCGGAATCTCGAGATTCCGGGTTCGCGCTTCGCGCGCCCCGGAATGACCTCTGCGCGATAGCGCGTCGATGCAGAGGTCATTTCGCCACCCCGATCTCGCGGAAGTATCTGAGCACGCCGGGGTGGATCAGGTTGGTATCAGGCGCGGCGGCGACGGTGTTCGCCGCCGTGGTCTCGCACGCCTGGGCGAGCTTGTTGCAGAAGGTCGCCTCGATGCCGTGCAGCGTCTTGGCCAGCCGATAGGCGACATCGTCGGGCAAGGTCTCGCGCACCAGGATGTAGCTCCAGGAGCCGACCGAAGAGATTGCCGCAGTCTGCTTCGGATAGCTGCCGGCGGGGATCGTCAGCGGCTTGAGGAAAGTGTGCTTGGCGCGGATGCGGGCGATCTCGTCCGCGGTCGGCGCGATGAAGCGCGCGCCGGTGGCGCTCTCGGCCATCTTGGCGAAGCCGGGCCAGCCGATGCCGGCGCCCCACAATGCAGCGGCGCGGCCGTCCTCGACCATCGCGGGCCCGTCGCCGGCGCGATCGAGATAAATCGACTTGAAGTCCTCGTCCTGCTTCAGCCCGATGCCGTCGAGGATGTAGCGCGAGAGGATCGGCAGGCCGGAGCCCTTGGCGCCGAACGCGACGGGCTGGCCGACCAGGTCCTGGATCGTCTTGTAGGGACTGTCGGCCCGCACCACGAACATGCCCGGGCTCGAATACATCGCGGTGAGGATCTTCAGCTTCGTGGCCTTCGGCCGGCCGATGCCCATGAAGGCTTCATAGGACGGCTCGCCCGCCACGGTCGCGATATCGACGTTGCCGGCCTCGAGCAGCGGGATGTTCTCATTCGAGCCCTTGGTGTTGCGCGGCTCGATCGACAGCGTCGGGTCGGCCGCATTCATCACCTCGGCGAAGGCATTGCCATAGAGCGGAAAGCCGCCACCCGGTGTCGCCGTGGCGAAACTGATCGTGGTCTTGGAAATGGTCTTGCTCCCCTCTTGCGCCGCGGCCCCGCCCGCGAGCAGCAGCGCGCCGGCGCACATCATAACAGCGAATTTCATCCCGAGCCTCAAGCATTCCACGTAAGCGCGACTATCGTCGCACGGGCGACATCGTAGGCAAAGCCAGCGTTTTGTGAAACGATGCCGGCAACAGTCACAAGAAAATGACGGGAGAGACGATGATCCGGTTCGCGCGTGTCGCTTTGCTTGGTTTGATTTGCTGCCTCGCCTCGATTGCCCCCTCATCCGCATCCGACTATCCGAACCGCCCGGTGCGGTGGGTGATCGGGTTTGCCGCCGGCGGTCCGGTCGACATCGTCGCCCGCATCATGAGCCAGTGGCTGTCGGATCATTTCGGCCAGCAATTCATCGTCGAGAACCGCACCGGATCGGGCGGCAACATCGCCGCCGCGGCCGCGATCAACTCGCCCGCTGACGGCTATACGCTGCTGTTCGTCGCACCCAACAACGCGATCTCGACCTCGCTCTACAAGAAGCTGCCGTTCGACTTCCTGCGCGACACCACCCCGGTCGCGAGCATCATGCAGCTCACCAACATGCTGGTGGTCTCCAACGCGATGCCGGTGAAGACCGTCCAGGAGTTCATCGACTACTGCAAGGCCAATCCCGGCAAGATCTCCTATGCCTCGTCGGGCAACGGCACCTCGGTGCACATGTCGGCCGAGCTGTTCAAGGCGATGACCAAGTGCGACATGCTGCATGTGCCGTACCGGGGATCCGCGATCGCCTTCCCCGACATCATCTCCAACAAGGTGCAGCTGATCTTCGACAATCTGCCGTCGGCGCTGGAGCAGGCCCGCGGCGGCAACGTCCGCGCGCTCGGCGTCACCTCGCCGAAACGCTGGGCGAGCGTGCCCGACGTGCCGGCGATCGCCGAGACCGTGCCGGGATTCGAGGCGGTCGGCTTCTACGGCATCTCGGCGCCGAAGGGCACCCCGCCGGAAATCGTCGACGCGCTCAATGCGGCGGTGGGCGAAGCGCTGAAGGATCCCAAGCTCGTGGCGCGCCTCGCCGAGGTCGGCGGCATCCCGAAGCCGATGGCCCCGGCCGAATTCGGCAAGCTGGTGGCCGACGAGACCGAGAAATGGCGCAAAGTCGTCGAGTTTGCCGGCGTCTCGGTAGATTGAGGCGCCGGTCGCCAGGGAGACGGAGGGCCATGCAGGATGGCTGCCGGCCGCTGTTCCAGCGATACCGGCCGCAAGACGTGGCCGGCCCGGCGGCGATGGCACAGGGACGCGGGGGCGGCATTGCCGAAACCGCAGTCAGCCTGTAAACGGAGCCCGCACCGTTGCCGGCCGCGCCCCGCGGCCCGCAAGGCGGCGGGGCCTGTAGCTCAATGGTTAGAGCCGGCCGCTCATAACGGTCTGGTTGCAGGTTCGAGTCCTGCCGGGCCCACCAATGAGATCAATAGCTTACTTCGTTCTCGTTGCCCGCAGCGCGACGACCGCACCAGAAACCGCACCAGATACGTGCACCTTTCGTTCGTGCGCGGGTTCAAGTGCAACAGCCATCTGACGGTGTCAGACAGATCGTTTGGGTAGGCGGTGAGCGGACCAGTCCGGTCTCCCGCGTTGAGCCCCTCGGACAACTCTTCTCCGAACGTATCCAAGGCCCAAGCGAGAGCGACGAAGAGAACGCTCAGCGAGTGCACTGTCTTTGCGGCTGGACCGTAGTTCCAACCGCGTTTTCCATCACTACCTCCTCCGCGCCCATGGTGAGCCTCTGACGGGCGGTGGCCTCAGAACCTGCGTGCGCGACACAGGGCGGGAGCATAGGACAGCGCGAATCCAAGAAACGCACCCGTCCATGCGATACCCGCGATCATCAACAGCGAGATCGAATAGGTTGGATCGACAGCCGCGCATATCCGCGCCAGCGCTGCGACGATGATCGAGGCGTAAACGGCCTGAGTGGTAGTGGATGCCGAAAGCTCCTGCCCCGTATGACCGAGCGACGCCCGTGTCATCACTGCGATCGTCATCGAGCCGATCGCACCGCCGGTCCATGCATGGATTCCTGCGCTGGGGGCGACGAGGTCTAGCGAAGATAGCGCCGCCAGGAAAAAGCCGGCAGGCACGAACGCGTAGGCAACATGGAGGATCAGGACCAGTCGGTCCGATATCGTTCGATGGCCAGCCCAGCGAGCAAGGCGGATGACGTGGAGCACTCCAGCAACTCCCAGGGCGCCCGCGACCGCGCGACCGGAAGGAACCACAGCCCATGCACCCATCGCGCTCGCACCGATAGCGACCGCCGCCGCGTCGAATCGGCCGAAGGGAACAGGCAGCCGGCCCGGCTTCTGGCGCGAGAGCCAGTTGCGCGTAAAGCTCGGAACGATCCTCCCTCCGATCACGCAAATCAGCGTAACGACAAGACCAACACCGGCCCGCGCTGAATAGTCCGCAATGCCATTGAAATGTGCTTCGATATGGAAAGCGATGTTTGTGGCCGCAAGCAGCGATACGATGCCGACCAGTTTCAGATTGCCCCACTTTCGTCCACCGATGATCTCGCGGGCGGCTGCGGCGGCGAGCAACAGCCAGAACGTAGCGTCGATCGCAAGCGCGAATTGCCAGCCAATGATGCCTGAGAATGTCGCGGCCAGTCTTCCGGCAAGCCAGATGGCGAACAGAGCGCCGAGCGGACCGCCCTGGATCGGGAGGCGCCCTGTCCAGTTCGGAACGGCGGTCAGGAGGAAACCTGCTATCACCGCACCCACGTAACCGAACAGCATCTCATGCACGTGCCAGTCCCGTGGCGCCAACGCGGTTGGAAGGCTGACATCCCCAAAGAAAACCGCCATCCACAATGGAACGATTGCGCCGGCGTAGATGGCGCCGAACAGAAAGAACGGCCGAAAGCCGTAGGAGAACAGTGCTGGGCCCCGATAACCCGTTAACCTCTGCATCGTCGCCATGGACGTCTTCCTTGTTCAGCGGATGTCAGCGAGATCTGGCACGATACTGCGCGATGAGAGTTAATCGCGTCGCCGCGGGTCTTGAGTTGATCTCCGTCAACCCGGCCGGTAACGCTCCGTAGCGTTTGCTCCGGATTTCCTTTGCCGTGGGCACCTCAAGAATATGCAGCTCTCCCGCTTGGTGGATTGTGCTGCGTCAACGGCCCCCTCGCCGTCCGCACCGCAGACTTTGAGCCACGTCAATCGCGTGACCTGCTACACGTGCGACAAAGCGGAACATCGACCGGAGGCTTGCGTGCGCCACACATTCACATCATGGTTTCGCCGGCTCACCCTTTTGGGATGGCACGACATCGCGTCGGCGCCATTCGGTTGCGTGATCGAGCTTGCAATGATTGATGGCGAACGTCAGCCGCTCGGCGTCCCCTGCATCCGCCACACCGAGGGGTGGCTGGACGCCGCCACGATGCAGCCTGTTACCGTGTCGGCGACACACTGGCGCCATTGGCAGCCTGACGTGCTTCCGACGTGCTGCTGCTGACGATGGCGCGGTTTGGCGCCATCAACCGACTGGTCTCAGTCCTGCTCCTGCGGTCGCGGACACCGCGATTGCGGCAGACAGACTGGACACTGGTGCTTGCGCTCGCCTGCACGGCGCTCACGATCGCATCGGCGGCTTCATTGCTGTACTTTCATTACTTGGACCGGCCTTGACCACTGACGGGCTCATCGTCGGTGATGGCACGCCAGGCTGCGCCATCGAGGTCGTCATACTGTCCACTCTTGAGTGACCAGAGAAAGCCGAGCAGCCCGGCAAAGCCAAGCGCGAGCGCTAACGGGACCAGAATGACCAGAACTTCCATCAGGCCGCTTCCCTCGTTCGTGCTCGCAGTGCATTGAACATCACGATCACTGAAGAGCCTGACATGGCCGCGGCGGCGATCAGCGGCGTGACTAGGCCGGCGATCGCGATCGGTACCGCCAGCACGTTGTAGACGACAGCAAGCCAGAGATTTTGCCGCATCAGCCGCAGCGCCTTGCGCGACACTTTGACCGCGGCCAGCACCGGCGCAAGACGCTCGCCAAGAAAGACCGCATCGGCGATCGCTTGACTCATGTGCGTGGCCGTAACGGGCGACATCGACGCGTGTGCCGCAGCAAGAGCCGGCGCATCGTTCAGGCCATCGCCGACCATCAGAACTTTGCAGCCCCGGCGCGCCAGCTCGTCGATCCGGTCAATCTTGTCGACCGGAGACACCTCGGCGCGCCATTCATGCACGCCGAGCACTTCGGCCGTCAGCCGGACCGCAGGTTCGCGATCCCCGGACACGATCTCGACGGCGATGCCCATGCGCGCCAGCCCTGCCACCACTTCGGCCGCGTCCGGCCGTAGCCTCTGCCGGACTGCGAAGGCATATTTGCTCTCGCCGTGGCTGAATGCGACGACGGAAGCCTCCGGATCGCGGCACAGAATCTCGTTGGCCAAGTTGTCCGCGCCACAGAATGACGGGCGGCCCAGCCGGATCGGACGCCCCTCAAGAAAGCCGTGCAGGCCCTGGCCTGGTTCTTCCTGGATGTCGGGCAACGGTGAGGCGACGCCCGCCCTGCGCGCAACGGCGGCAGCGACCGGATGACGGCTCGAGAGTGCCAGCCGGCCTGCAATCTTCAAGACATCGTCTGGAATGTCCGCGAGATTGGCGACATCAAGCTCGGGCAGCGTCAACGTCCCTGTCTTGTCGAAGATCACCCGATCGATCTCAGCGATACGCTCGATCGCATCGCCGGCGTTGAGCAGCACACCTGAACTGAACAGCGCACCGGATGCAACGGTCTGCACGGCCGGAACGGCAAGCCCCAGCGCGCAGGGACAGGTGATGATCAGGACCGCAATCGCGGTCACGATCGAATCGTGAAAACTCGCGCCATAGGCCAACCAGCCGAGCATCGCGAGAAATGCGGTCGCGTGAACCATGGGGGCATAGAGCCTCGATGCCCGCTCCGCCAGGCGAAGGTAGCGCGAGCGCGCCTGCAGCGCGTGATCGAGCAGCCGGGATATTTCGTCGAGCAACGTGCCGCCCGAAGCCGCGGACGCGCGGATGCGCAATGTGCCTGAACGGACCAGAGTGCCGGCGAACACCGCACTGCCGGGCGTGGCTATCGCCGGTAAGGTTTCGCCCGTGATCAGGCTCTGATCGACCTCCGAGCGGCCCTCGATCACATTGCCATCGACCGCGCAGCGCTCTCCGGGCCGCAGCAGAACGATGTCGCCGGGGCGGATCGCGGCTGCCGGGACTGTTTTGATCTCGGTCGGACCGACGAACTTCGTCGCCGTCTCCGCCTTGAGGGCAGCCAGGTTGCCGGCAAAGGCGCGAGTGCGCCGCCGCATGTTCTGGTCGAGATAACGACCGGCAAGCAGAAACGCGATCAGCATGATCGCGGCATCGAAATAGGCATGTTCGGCGTGGTTTACGGTCTCGATCACCGAGGTCGCCAGCGCGAGCACGATGCCGATGCTGATCGGCACGTCCATGTTGACGCCGCGCGCCCGCAGCGCTGACAACGCCGACGAGAAGAAGGGCTGCGCCGAGTAAGCGGCCGCCGGCAGCACGATCAGCGCCGACAGCCAGTGGAAGAAGTCGCGCTGCTCCGGCAGCATGTCGGAGACGTTGCCGGACCATACCGGGACCGACAGCATCATGACGTTCATCGCCGCAAAGGCGGCGACACCCAATCGGCGCAACAGGGCTTGCGCACGCCGGGCTTCCTGGGTTTCGGCATCATTCCGCTCGAAGGGATAGGCCTTGTAGCCGAGCTCCGCGAGACGGCTTACGAACAGCGCCGGGTCAAGAGCACCCGCCTTCCATTCCAGTGCAAGGCGACTGTTCGTCAGGTTCACGCGGGCCGAGGTGACGTCCGGTATGGTTGACAAATTGCGCTCGATCTTGGCCATGCAGCCCGCGCAATTGATGCCTTCGACTGCGAGATCGAGATGGATGAGCCCGACGCCCGTGCTCTTCAGATAGTGAGAGAAGTCGATATCCGCCTGCATAGGATCCACCTTCAGTTCAGCAGGATTCGATTCTTCGACAGGAACATGCGGCCGCCGTCAGCGTCGCCCTCTATGACGAGGTCCCACTGCCCCGCGGCGACGCCCTCGGCGCGGCCGCTATAGCTCCCACCCTCGGCCTCGGTGATCTCGATCGCCCGGTCTGCGCGATGATCGATCGGCCGCTCGAGCCGAGCGAGGAAACTCAGTCCCGTCAGCGGCGCTCCGGCGTGGTCACGCGCCTCCAGCGCGATTGCAGCGCTGCCGTCTGGCCGCCGGTCGATATGCGCCCGGACCCGCCAGTCGCGCTCGTTCTGCTGTCTGGCCGCGTCGATCTCGCGCTGATAGGCGAGGCTGGCGCTGTATGCGCTGTCGACCTCGGTGCCCGGAAGAGTCGTAATCGCAAGGCGCATCATGACCATGTTCACGCTGATGACGACGGCAAAGAACGCGACCGTCGTGACCAGGACGAAACGTCCGGTGATAGGTCGCGCGGCTTGACTTGAGACTGCCATGATGAAATTCCGTGCTTAGGGAAGGACGAAGTGGTCGGTCGCGGAGGCGACCTCTCCGAGACCGATATCAGTGACGCGGAATGTGACCGGCACCGACTTTTCCGCTTTTTCATCGAACGGCGCCGTCACCAGCACGCGCAGTTCGGTGGTGGTGTCGCGCGCAAGAACGATCATCGGCCGATCTGGCGTCACGGAGTCCGCACCGATGACGTGCAGCTTCGCTTCGGCGGGTCCATCGACATCGATCGCGATCACACGATCAAAGCCGCGCTTGTTGAGGAAGCGCAGTGTGTATCCATTGCGGATCGCGCCGTCGCTGAGACGCACCGCGATCGGATTGCGGTCGTGCAGCACGTTGACGTCGAGCAGGGTTCGCGACATCAACGCGTAAAGCATCACGGCGCAGACTACGGTGATCAGGCTGGCGTAGACGACGGTACGGGCGCGAACGGGCTTGAAAATCTCCTGCTTGCCGGCGACGCGCCGCTGAACGTTGATATCGTTATCGTACCCGATCAGGCCGGTCTTGCGGCTGACCTTGGTCATGACGGCGTCACAGGCATCGATGCACAGGCCGCACTGGATGCAGCCAAGCTGCGCGCCATCGCGAATGTCGATCCCGGTCGGGCACACGGCAACGCACTGGTTGCAATCGATACAATCGCCGGCCTTCTCGCCGAGCGAGCGAATGTCGAACGCCTTCTTGACCGAGCAACGCGGCTCACCGCGATCGTATTTGTATGTGACGTTGAGTGCCCATTCGTCGGTCAGTGCGGCCTGAATCCGCGGCCACGGGCACATATAGACGCAGACCTGCTCGCGCATATAGCCGGCCAGCAGATAGGTCGACGCGGTCAGCATCGCGATCCAGACATAGGCGACCGCCGGCGCCTGAAAAGTCGCAAGATCGCGCACCAGGGTCGGCGCATCGGCGAAGTAGAGCACCCAGGCGCCACCGGTCCACCAGGCGATCATCAGCCAGATTGCGTGCTTCAATGCACGGCGACCGGCGCGCTTTGCGGTCATTGGGCCCGCGTCGGCCTTGATCTGGGCGCGGCGGTCACCTTCGACCAGCCGCTCGACCGCATAGAAAAGATCCGTCCAGACCGTCTGCGGGCAGAGATAGCCGCACCAGATCCGGCCACCCAGTGCGTTCATCAGAAACAAGGCGAGAGCCGCGAGCACCAAAAGGCCGGTGAAATAGTAGATTTCCTGCGGCCACAGCTCAATGAAGAAGAAATAGAAGCGTCGGTTTGGAAAATCGATCAGGACCGCCTGGTCGGGCGCGCCGAGGCCCCGATGCCAGCGCACGAAGGGTAGCAGATAGTAGACGCCGAGACAGACGGCCATCAGCCGCCATTTGATCGAACGGAATCGGCCGGAGACGCTCTGCGGGAAAACCTTCTTGCGAGGCGCGTAAAGCGGCCCATTGTCGTCGGCTATGAGTTCATCAGGCGGCACGGGCTTGTTCATGGGTTGCTCGAATGAGGCTCTCATTGAAACCTACATCCCCGCACCATGTCCGGGTTTGACTTCGGTCAATCATCCCGGCCGCCCTCGCGGCGGGCTACTTGCCGCCGCCTAATGAGTGCACATAGACCGCCAGCGCCTTGACGGTGACAGGGTCCAGCCGACCGACCCAGGCCGGCATGACCCCGGCGCGGCCGTTGGCGATGGTCTCAACCAGAGTCTCCTCGTCGGATCCATAGAGCCAGATATGATCGGCCAGGTTCGGCGCACCCAGCTCCGGGTTGCCCTTGCCGTTGTCACCGTGGCAGCTGGTGCAATTCTCAGTGAACAGCTTCATTCCGGCCGCGGCGTCGAATTTCGGCGCGGTGGAAAGGCCGGAAAGCGAGCGCACATAGTTCGCGACCGTGACGATCTCCTCCTTCTTGAGAATGCCGTCGCGGCCGAATGCCAGCATCTGCCCTTCATGGGTCTTTGCGTGTCCTGACCGTGCCCCGAACTGGATCGTCTGCATGATCTGGTCAAGCGAGCCGCCCCACAGCCAGTCGTCGTCGTTCAGGTTCGGATAACCCTTCGCGCCGGCGCCGCCGCTGCCGTGGCACGGCGCGCAATTGTCGGCGAACACGGTCTTGCCGCGGGCACGCGCCAGCGCCAGCAGCGCCGGATCCCTCTCGATGACGGCCAGCGACGCGTTGCCGAGCACCGCCATCTTCTCGCCGCGCAGCTTTTCCAGATCGGCCAGGTCGGTCGTGACGCTCGCGCGGGTAGAATACTGGAACAGACCGGTGGTGTAGCCCGACACCAGCGGCCAAGCCGGATAGACGACCCAGTAACCGATCGCCCAGATGATCGTTGCATAGAATGTCAGGACCCACCACCGCGGCAGCGGCGTGTTCAGTTCCTTGATGCCGTCCCACTCATGACCGGTCGTGCTGCGGCCGGAAACACGGTCGATCTCATTGTGCTCGCTCATGATCAGTCAGTCCTCCCGCAGCGGCATCCGGGCTGCAGCATCGAAGAGAGATTTGTTGCGGGGCCAAAGCGCGTAGACGACGATGGCGATGAAGATTCCGACGAAGATCGGGGTCCAGAGTGTACCGACCAGGCTCGACGCGAAATTCTCGACGTGAATGATCGCTTTCATGCTTGCGGCCTCAGCGCAGATTGGCTTTTTCGTTGTAGAGTTTGAAGTCGACGAGCGTGCCGAGCATCTGAAGATAGGCGATCAGGGCGTCGAGCTCGGTCGGATTGCCGGCCTTGCCGTCGAAATTGCGGACCAGGGCCTTCGGATAGCGCTTCTGAAACGGATCGGAGCCGGGGCTGTCGGGATCGACCTGCGCTTTGAGATCGGCGACTGCGTTGGCGATCTGCTCGTCGGTATAGGGTACGCCGACCGCGCGATTCGTCCGCAGATGAGCCGCGACGTCGGACGGATCGAGTTCCGTCTTCGCGAGCGACCGGTACCCGGGCATCACCGACTGCGGAACGATCGAGCGCGGATTGATCAGGTGAGTGACGTGCCAATCATCGGAGTACTTGCCGCCGACCCGCGCAAGATCCGGTCCGGTGCGCTTGGAGCCCCACTGGAATGGATGGTCGTACATGCTCTCGGCCGCGAGCGAATAGTGGCCATAGCGCTCGACCTCGTCACGCAACGGGCGGATCATCTGCGAGTGGCAGAGATAGCAGCCCTCGCGGACATAGATGTTGCGGCCGGCGAGCTCGAGCGGCGTATAGGGCCGCACGCCGTCGACCGCCTCGATCGTGCTCTTCAGATAGAACAGCGGCGTGATCTCGACCAGCCCGCCGATCGCAATGACGACGAGAATGCCGGCGATCAGGATGATAGAGTTCTTCTCAAAGATCTTGTGTCGATTCCAGATGGACATTGCGTGACCTATTCGGCAGGCTGGAGAGCGCCGGCGCCCTCGGTTTCGCTGGCCTGGCCGGCATTGACCGTCATCCAGAGATTGAAGGCCATGATCAGGGCGCCGACCAGGAACAGCGCACCGCCCGCTGCGCGAATGATGTAGAAGGGGTGCATGGCCTCGACAGATTCGATGAAGGAGTATTCGAGGAAGCCGAGCGAGGTGTAGGCACGCCACATCAGGCCTTGCAGGATTCCCGACACCCACATCGCGGAAATGTAGAGCACGATGCCGATGGTTGAGATCCAGAAGTGCCAGTTGACCAGCTTCAGGCTGTAGAGCTGGCGATTCCACAGCCAGGGGATCAGGCAGTAGAGCGCGCCGAACGAGACGAATCCGACCCAGCCCAATGCGCCGGAATGCACATGGCCGATGGTCCAGTCGGTATAGTGGCTCAACGAGTTGACCACCTTGATCGACATCATCGGGCCTTCGAAGGTCGACATGCCGTAGAAGGCGACCGACACCACCATCATGCGCAGCACGGGATCGGTGCGCAGCTTGTCCCACGCTCCCGACAGCGTCATCAGGCCGTTGATCATGCCGCCCCAGGACGGCATCCAGAGCATGATCGAGAACGTCATGCCGAGCGTCTGCGCCCAGTCCGGCAGCGCGGTGTAGTGCAGATGATGCGGGCCGGCCCAAATGTAGAGGAAGATCAGCGCCCAGAAATGGATGATCGAAAGCCGGTATGAATAGACCGGACGCTCCGCCCGCTTCGGAATGAAGTAGTACATGATCGCCAGGAAGCCGGCGGTCAGGAAGAACCCGACTGCATTGTGGCCGTACCACCACTGGAACATCGCATCCTGCACACCGCCCCAGGCGATGTAGGACTTCGAGCCGAGGAAGGAAACCGGCAGCGCGGGATTGTTGCCGAGATGCAGCACCGCGATCGTGATGATGAACGCCAGGTAGAACCAGTTGGCGACGAAGATATGCGGCTCCTTGCGCCTCACCAGCGTCATCAGGAACACGAGCAGATACGTCACCCAGACGATCGTCAGCCAGAAGTCGGCATACCATTCCGGCTCGGCGTATTCCTTCGACTGGGTCACGCCAAGCAGGTAGCCGGTGCCAGCAATCAGGATGAAGAAGTTGTAGCCGACCACGACGAACCAGGGCGACAGGTCGCCTGCAAGGCGAGTGCGGCAGGTCTTTTGCACGACATAAAACGACGTTGCGATCAGGACGTTGCCGCCGAACGCAAAGATCACGGCCGACGTATGCAGCGGCCGCAGGCGGCCGAATGTCGTCCAAGGCAGATCAAAATTAAGCGCCGGCCAGGCCAGCTGCATGGCAATGATCAGACCCACAGTGAAACCCGCGATGCCCCAGAACATCGCCATGGCGGAAGCGAACTTGATCGGTCCGAGATTGTAATTGGGGCGCCCGCCGATCTCCGCCGGTGGCAATTCTGCAGGACGGTCAAGGTAGCGATTGCCGATCATGACTACGGAGATCAGGCTGGCGGCACAAGCAAGCGACGCGTGAAAGCTGAACGCCGCATCGTGCCCCATCGCCGCGGCCAGAAAGCTAACGAAGGCAAAAGCCGCAAGTGCCGACGTCAAGCCGGCTTCGCCCATCGTCATCGACTTTGAAACGGAGGTTGGACCTGTCATGTGGGAACTTTCTTTGGGTGCGATGACGTCAGGGAAGTCACAGTCTCGCTGCCGGGTGCTTGATCGACATCAATTCCGGTGCCATGCCGCATGCCGCTGGCGCCGCGGCTCAGCGCGGTCAGGGTCATTTCGTTCGGACAATATTTTGCCGGGCTGGCTCGTCGCTCCCGCGCGAGATCCTCGGCGCAACGTGTCTTCTCCCGGCATAGACCGCACACCCGCTGCAGATCCCGCAACACATCGCAATAGGAAGAAGCTAGCATCTGCTCGGACAGGCCTGCATGCTCGAGACGCTTGCGGAGCAACTCCGGCGAACCTTGCTGGCGAGCAAGGGCACGAAGGTCCGGCGTCGAGAGATTGAGCTCGTGCGCGATCTCGTCGACCTCCCTGGCGGTCAACAGAGCGAACTCGTGTCGACGCGCAAGAAATGCCCGCAAGCGGGCCAGAAGACTCTCGAATTGCGGTGAATTGTTGCCAGCTGATCGGTCGCCCATTTCTCACACATCCCTTCTTTCGGCTCCACCTCTAGCCGAAAGACCCGATTGCCGATTTGATCCTGGTCAAGTGTGCGATGTCGCGGCAATCGATCTCGATCGCCACCCAAGATCGTCAGCCGCCCCAAGCCGACGGCAAGGTCGGCGGCGTTCGAAGCTCCATGGAATCGGCAAAGATCGTCCAGTCGCGGACACCCTTCTGCCTACAGAAGTCGGCCTCGGCCAGCTGTGCGGCCGCGGAAAGCGAGGCAGCGTCGACCTTGAACACTGCCTGGCAGGCACGATGTTCGTGGCCGGTGTCGTCGCAAACGGTTTTGATGAAGCGAACGTCGAATGATGGCATGGCACCCTCGCATGGGCTGATTCCTGTTGCTGACGCTGCCATCAGTGCGAGGCGGCCGTATTGATCTGTCGCAACGGCTTGCTCTGTATTGCAAGGCGAGCAGGGCTTGAACGATCTCGACCGCGCGGACCACGCGCATTTCGCGACGTGCGGCTCACGTGACCAGGAACGACAACCGGACCGGACGAGGTACTATTTCTGGCGAGATTTCCAGTCCGCGGATGGCGGCCGGACTGCCGGTATTGACGTCGTCTTGCCGTTGACGGTCCATCCAGCGGCAGCAATCGCGAAACCAACGATCGCACAGATCACAAGCAACGTTGCGGCGAATCCCACGACATCGGCGCTGACCACTGCGGTCGCGATCAACGGCGTCAGTATGATTGCTGGGCGAACGATCATCCTGCGGCCTCCTCCGCTTTGGCGGCAGCTGCTCGCTCGTCTTCCGCGGATTGGATATAGAAGCCGGAATAGGTATCGACGTAGCACAGATGATCGTGCACTTCCTTGACGCCGGCGACATTCTCCGCGGCGACGATCGCAGCCCGCCTCGCCCGCTCGTCCATGATGACCCCACGAAGGTGCACCACGCCGTCGCGCACCGAGACCTGCAGCCCGAGCGGACACCAGTTTGCACCGTCGAGCACCCGCACAATGCGATCGTGGATATGGTTGTCGTCCGCCGTGGGATCCGGGATCTGGTGCGCGATGGACCCAACCGCCCGCAGCAGGTCCGCCCGCGTCACGAGGCCAACGAGGCGCCCGCCGCGCATCACCGGCAGCCGCTTGATGCCCTTCTTCTCCATGAGATCGACCAGATCAGACACGGGCGTTTCTTCCGTCACGGTGACGGGGTCGCACGACATAATCTCTCCGACCTTCCGTCCGCGCTCGTGGACAAAGTCCGCGGCTGCGTAGCCGGAGCCGAGAAGAAACTTAAACCAGCCGTTACGCCGGCGTTGCGTGCCGATCTCGCTTCGCCGCATAAAGTCGCTCTCGGACAGGATTCCGACCAGTCTTCCAGCCGCGTCGACCACCGGCAGGCCGCTGATATGGTGATCCATCATCAGCTTGATGGCTTCGACAATGGAGGTCTCGGTTCCAACAGTGACGAGATGTCTCGCCATGATCTGATGTGCGCGCATTGCCGCTCTCCCTTCGACATCTGCACCAAGCTCACACATGACCGGCTCATTCGTCTTGATCTCCCTCAATGCCCGCACTTGACCGGAATCAAGGCTCCGCGGCCCATGATCGACGATGTTGCCAGTCAGTCAGGAGAACAAAATCATGTTGCAGAACCTGCTCGCCTTGGTCGGAGCGCTCGCGATCGCTGTCGTGGCCTTCGTCCGGATGATGTTGCAGGCAAAGCGGCCTTCGCTAAGCCAGCCGGCCAGGTCAAACCCTGTCCGGCCCCATCGCCGCCGCCCGTTCTAGGCTGTCGGCGCCGTCTCGACCGTCTTCCCGGAATTTTGACGTGCGTCAATGCGGCACGACGCGTGCCGCTGGAAGATGTTGTTCCGTCAGGATTGTGCAAATGGCAGACCGAAGGGCTTGGCGCCCCATTATCTTCGCGTGTCCAACCACCGGTGATCGCGTCCAAGGCCTGCTTCCCGATGACGCGTCCGGACCTCTGGCTGACGATCTGCACTCGATCTCCTGCGCCGCCTGTGGCGGCGTCCACTTCGTCAACCTGCGAACCTGCACAGTCGTCGATCCCAAGCGCAGCTAGGTTGCAGCGCCGGTGCGGGCCGGAAGTCATCGAGTTGACGCATATCAACACGCAAGTGCTGCCCGTATGGGAAGCAAGGCCTCCCCCTACGAAGGATGTTGAACATGACAGACCAAAGCGAAGTCCGTCCCGTCTCCGATGCCATGCAGAGCAACGCGAAGCGGGCGATGGCCGTCCAGTCGGAATTCTCGGAAAAGCTGATCGAGGCGAACCGGCACTGGTTCGAGCAGATCCAGATCGAATCGAACGAGGCCTGGGAGCTCTTCCGCAGGTTCAATTCCACCGCCTCGGTGGCCGAGAAGATCACGGCTCTGCAGGACTGGGCCAAGGGTGCTACCGCGCGCGGCGCGAACGACGCGACGTACGCGATCGAGACCGCGCGTTCGCTGGGCACGATCGAGCTGAACCTGTTTGCACGAAAGACCAGCAGTGTCGACGAGGCTACTCAGAAGGCCGCCTGACGTGCCAGGACGCGACGCTCCACAGCGCCCAGGGGCCGGCGTCAGCGAGACATGGGAGGGGGTCGCGACGGCCCCCTTCGGTCGAGACCTAGAGCTCGCCGTGATCGAGGGCAACGCCATTCACCAGCTCGTCTTTCCTTGTCGCCGCATCCCGGGCGGCTGGGTAAGGGCGGAGACCGCCCAACGCATCGTGGTACAACCCACACATTGGCGAGCCTGGGTCAAATAGGTCATCTGCATGGAGCGGCTAGTGGCTTCGATCGTCCGAACGTTGTAATGTTCAGCGGGTCGAGGGCTTTGCCGGGGGAACATGTCCGACCACATCTGGTACCGCTATGGCACTGCCGCGGCAGCGGCCGCGCTCGTGTTCGCGGTGCGCGCGGGGCTCGATAACTATTTCGAAGACCGGACCTTCACGATCATCTTTGTCCCCGCCGTGCTGTTTGCCGCGTTCGCCGGCGGCCGCGGTCCGGCGATCCTCACCACCCTGCTCTGCCTCGTCGTCAGCGCCAAATTCCTCGGCAGGAGCCTGGTCACTGAGCCTGCGAATCTGATCGATATCGCCTGTTTTGCTGTCCTCGGTCCGATCCTTGGCTTTATGGGTGACCGGCTACTGAAGGAGAGCGATCAGGCGCGAAATCGCCAGGCCCATCTGCAGTCGATCCTCGACACGGTCCCTGATGCGATGATTGTCATCGACGACCACGGCATTATTCGCTCCTTCAGCGCTGCAGCCGAGCGCCTGTTTGGCTGGAAAGCGGACCAGGTCGTCGGAACGAACGTTTCGAGTCTGATGCCACAGCCGTATCGCGGCGAGCACGACCGGTATCTCGAGCGATACCTTACGACCGGCGAACGGCGCATCATCGGCATCGGCCGCATCGTGGTCGGAGAACGGAGTGACGGCTCGACGTTTCCGATGGAGCTCGCCGTCGGCGAGGCTAAGGTACGCGGAGAACGCTTCTTCACCGGCTTTATCCGCGATCTCACCGAGCGTCGGGCGCAGGAACGGCGGCTTCAGGAGCTGCAGTCCGAGCTGGTTCATGTGTCGCGATTGACCGCTATGGGTGAGATGGCGTCCTCAATCGCGCATGAGATCAACCAGCCGCTGTCAGCCATCACGAACTACATGCGCGGTGCGAAGGCGCTGCTGGCGTCGGAGATACCGGATGCTACCCGCATTCGGGATGCGCTCGAGCGGGCCGCGCAGCAAGCCCTACGGGCCGGCGACATCATCAAGCGTCTGCGCGAATTTGTCGCGAAGGGCGAGACCCAACAGTCCCTGGAGAGCCCGGCCACCCTGCTCGAAGAGGCTGTCGCACTAGCGCTGCTCGGCGCCAGGGAGCAGGGCGTCCGGGTGGCGATCCGCAGCGACCGGGACATGCCCCCGATCATCGTCGACAAAATCCAGATTCAGCAGGTCGTGCTCAACCTGGTTCGCAATGCGATCGAGGCGATGGCCTCGGGCCCGCGCCGCGAGTTGACCGTCGGCGTCTCCAAGACTAACGGTGTTGCGACGTTTACCATTGCCGATACCGGCCCGGGCATCAGCCCCGATATCGCCGACCGTTTATTTCAGCCCTTTATCACGACCAAGGAGCATGGCATGGGCGTCGGCCTCTCGATATGCCGGACCATCATCGAATCCCATGGCGGACGCATCGATGTGATGCCAAACGCTGGTGGCGGCACGGTTTTTCAATTCATCCTCCCGTTCGCGGAGGACGGAGAAGAAGCATGACAATGCGGCGTACAATTCTCGTGATCGACGATGATCCAGCTATGCGGGACTCACTGGCCTTCCTTCTTGACGTCAACGGCTTTGCCGTAACCTCTTATGAGACGGCAACCGATTTTCTCGATCATCTCGCCGGCAGAACAGTCGACTGCATTGTATCTGATATCCGTATGCCGGGCATGAGCGGCCTCGAATTGGTCCGCAAACTCAAGGCCGACGCAGTCGCATGTCCCGTCATTCTGATGACCGGCCATGGAGACGTCGCACTCGCGGTCGAGGCGATGAAGGCAGGCGCGGTTGACTTCATCGAAAAACCGTTCGAGGACGAGGCGCTCTTGCGTGCAATCGGCGAAGCCTTGCAAATGCAGTCGGCGGCCCCCGCCGACGGTACGGTCAAGCGCGAGGCCGAAGCTCGCCTTGTGGATCTCTCGCCGCGCGAACGTGACGTTCTGCGGGGGCTCGTGGCCGGCAAGATCAACAAAGTGATCGCCCACGACCTTGGCATCAGCCCACGAACAGTCGAGGTTTACCGGGCTAACTTGATGGCCAAGACCAATGTGCGCAGCATGTCGGAATTGATGCGGATCGCGATCGCTGCCGGGCTCTAGACGCATGCTCCTCCTGCGCAAATACCAAGAGCCAATTGAGTAAGGTGTCTCGACTCGCTCTGCCGATTCTCGCGCAAGGCATCCGCCAGATTGCTTGCCTGGATAACGGCCAGTCCGGTCAACCCACAAAATTTGAGCTCAACAATTGCGCACGTGCGGTGCGCAAGAGAGATCCTGAAATTCATCGCGTTTCGCCAACCGATTTGCTGCAAACGGGTTTCCCGATCTCACCTGGGCATGGGCGAAGCAATATGGGCTCGCCCGAGAGCGGCCTGCACAGACTATTGGGCCGCGAGATTCAACTCGCGTACCCTCTCCTATCGGAATCCAGCAACAGGGTTCTTCTTCGCATGGCGACGAGCAGGACGATCTATCGTCAATCCGTTGCAATGTTGCGTTCTGACGACAGGTGACGCCCGCAATGTGGGTCGACGTCAATCGCCGATCAACGCTCGCGCATGCTGTCGCACGGCCGCGACGCGACCGAGTAGCTGATCGTGCTGCTGCTGCAGCTTCGTCCTGGCCGCTCCGGCCGGACACACGGCGACCAAGCGGCTGATTTGGAGCAGTTGCAGCTCGAGCATCAATAGCACTTGATGGACGGACCGACGAAATTCCGCTCCGAACGCCACTCTTCGTAGTTCGCCCGGTGCGATTCCGGAAGGTGCACGACGTTTCCCATCACCATGACCCGATCCAAGTTCGAGAGGAGAAAGCCCAATGGCAAGCAAAGCTCCCTTTCGCGCCCATCAACAGCAACGAGATGTGCCCTATTCCGCCTTGATCCGGATCAAACGAAGTGAGCTGAGGCGGATCAAGATAGGTGTCATCGCACACTGCTTTGCTGGGTGAGGTCGACCGAACGAGAAAGGGGCATCGATGGACGAGATCACGCATTTCATTGCCCTGCCGTACGACCGGACCGATGGCGAACTTGTTCCGGGCCAGCAGGCCAAGTGCGCCAGCCCGGCCGCTGCGATCGAGCACGCCAAGCACTTATGGAAGACGTTCGGCCATGCTGGTGCTGCGGCGGTCGTCTGTACCGGCCATCCGGGTATGAAAACTACCGTGCTTCGGACATATGGGATGGTGCCAAACGAACTGGATCAGGAACGGTCTTCTCCTGACTCCCAGTAAAAATCAATCTTCGATTTATTGCGCTCGCTCAAATCGCCGCCCGCCATAGCATGCTTGAATAGAATCATTAGGACGATCGACCTCTCCTCCCTGGGGTTGCATCGATACTCAATGCCCGGCTTTTTGCCGGGCATCTTTTTGTCGAACACTGCGCCATATCCGTGAACCAGCGCATAGCCGACCTCGGCGCCCTGCTGGCGAGCCACGATTCTGCGGCTCGTGAGGCCGCCGATCTCTTCACATTTCGTGTCGCTGCAGCGGTCGCCTGATGGCGACTCCCCTTGCCGGTCTCGATGTCTGCTGTTCACCGGCGGCATCCGCGAGCACGCCCCGGAAATCCGGCAGCGCGTCTGCGATCGCCTCTCCTGTCTCGGCGTCAGCATCGATACGGCCACAACCGCGCAGGTCGAACAACGCATAGCCGCGGAGGGGCAGCCCGGTCGATGTACTGATCATTCCGACCAACGAAGAAGTCAGTATTGCGCGGCACTGCCGCAGCCTGCTGATCCCGAGCTGCTAGTTCGCAAGGCCTTTGGCTTAGCGGCAGCCGCGAGCAAGTCTGATCCAGGACAATCGTTGAGAGACCGCTGTAACGGTCTGATTCAGTCCGTCGCCGCAACCCACATCACAAGCTCGCGCGCGAGGGCGCCGAAGGCTCGATCGAATGCGGCTGCCGCCTCAGACGGTGTGAGCGAGTTAATTCCTTCAGATCCCTCAAGAAGCTTTGCGGCCTTTACTTGACCATTTCGATCCACGATCTTCGCGGAGAAGGAGATCGTCGCGCGCGGTTGAGGTCCCTGAGCAATTTCGAAACGGCGCAGGTCTATCAGGAGACGCGGCGCGCCTTCTACGCCGCTGTCGGCGCGCAGTGGCGCATGCTTGACGTCGTAATTCTCGAAGCTCTGCAGCAACCGCGTCTGCACCAGCAAAGGGAGACTATCGCTCCACTGCGCACCGTCGAATCCCTGAGTTTCCTCATCCGGCGTAAACAAAAAGCGCTGGGTCTGAAGGCGGGCGATCGCGGTCGGCTCCGCCATGACCAGCTGCTCGGGCAGATTCGCATGGCGTTGCGCTCCAAAGCTGTCCACCGCGTGAAGGTCATACGCCACCTTGCGCGGCGCGGGCGCACCGCCGCCGGTCATGCGTTCCAGCCCGGTCACGATGCCATCGAGCTTCGGCGTATTGCGCGCGAGTCCTTCGGCGAACGTGCTAAGATTGTCGATCGTGCTGTGCAGCGGGGCGGCATTCTCGGACAGGACGGCATCCACCCGACGTAGCGCATCGCGGGCAGCCTGTGTCATGCTCCGTCCAGCCCCCTTTTCGGCCACCAGCGGTTCGCGCGCCAACGGCGCCTCGGGATTGTCACCGCCTTCCAGCGCGATCACCGGGACACCGGTCAGTCCCTGGAAATCGAGGCCGACGCGCGTATCGCTATGCACCGGCGTGTACTCGGCGACCGCAATCGTGGCCTGAACCTCGCGCGGACGGTCTGGAACCAGCTCAAGCGCGGTCACTTCGCCAACGCGGATGCCATTGAAGAGAACACCCGCCCCGACCAGCAGCCCGGGCACGGGATCGGCGAAAACGAGCTGATATGTCTGCCGTCTTCCGATCCCCCCGACATTGTTCAGCCAGTAGACGAAGCCGAACACGGCGACGATCGCCGACAACACGAATGCACCAACGACGATGTAGGGCGCGCGAATTTCCATGTGCGTCTCTCTTTGCCTAGTTGCCGAGGCCCAGCTTCTGCGCCCGGGCGCCATGAAAGTAAGCCTGGACCCAGGGATGATCGGACTTGAGCACCGATGACAGCGTCCCGATTGCAGCGATCCTGCCGTCGGCAAGCGCGGCGACGCGGTCGCAAATGGCCTGCAGGCTGTTCAGGTCGTGCGTCACCATGAACACCGTGAAACGCAACGTCCGATGCAGCGTCCGGATCAAGGTATCGAATTCACCGGCAGCGATCGGGTCGAGACCGGACGTTGGCTCATCAAGGAACAGAAGCGGGGGGTCGAGCGCCAGTGCCCGCGCGAGCGCAACCCGCTTGGTCATGCCGCCCGAGAGCTCGGACGGAAACTTGTCTCCGTCTTCACGCGTCAGGCCAACCATCTCGAGCTTGGCGTCCGCGACTTCCTCCAGCAGCCTTGGTGAGAGCCGCGCCTGCTCGCGCAACGGAAACTGAATGTTCTGGCGAGCCGTCAAGGCCGAGAACAGCGCTCCCTGCTGGAACAGGACCCCCCAGTGGCGTTCATTATCGCTGGTGCCCGCGAAATCGATCTGCCCGCTCCGCTTCGGCAGCAGGCCGACCAATGTCCGCATCAGCACCGACTTTCCACCCCCGGACGCGCCCACGAGGCCGAGAATTTCCCCGTCGTTCACGTCAAGGCTGAGGTGATCGAGGACGATCTTCTTGCCAAAGCCGACCACCAGGTTGCTTATGTGGATAGCTGGAGTTTCGGGCATGGCTACATCCCGATCGACGCGAAGAAGACCGCAAACAGGCCGTCGAGCACGATCACCAGGAAGATCGACTTGACGACCGACGCAGTCGTCTGCTGCCCAAGCGATTCCGCACTGCCCTTCACACTCAGTCCCTCCACCGCGGCGACAAGTCCGATCACGAGCGCCATGAACGGCGCCTTGATGATCCCGACCTCGAAATGCGTGACGGAGACCGCCTCGTGGAGTCGCGCGATGAAGATTGCGGGGCTCATATCGCCATAAAGCCAGGCGATGAGCCCGCCGCCGTAGAGCGCCGCAAGCGAGCCGAGAAAGGCGAGGATCGGCAGCGCCACCACCAGCGCCAGGATCCGTGGCAGGATCAGGACTGCGACAGGATCGAGCCCCATGGTGCTGAGCGCGTCGATCTCCTCGCGCATCTTCATCGCGCCGATCTCGGCCGTATAGGCACTGCCCGAGCGTCCGGCCACCATGATGGCGACAATCAGCACGCCAATCTCGCGCAACACGAGGATGCCAACCATGTCGACGACATAGGATTCCGCGCCAAAGCGGCGGAAATGAAAGATGCCCTGCTGAGCAATGATGGCGCCGATCAGGAACGTGATCAGCAGCATGATCGGCACCGCTTGCCAGCCCACCCGGCCGAGCTGATAGACGGTCGACGTCAGTCGGAACGATCGCGGATGCCTGAAAATACCAAACAACGCTGCGCTGAAAGCGCCGAGCATATGCAGAAATGCCGCCGAATCAGACGCCAGCCGCCTGCTGCCGCGGCCGAGCTGATCGAGCCTTTGCAGCAACGGGTTGACTGATCTGCGTTCGGCCGAGCCGGAACGGTTCAGTCCTCGCACCTCTTCCAGCAGGTCGCCATATGGACCGTCGGCACCTGTGAGGGCCGCTCTGGTCGCGCGACCGCGGGCGAGCCTTTCAAGCAGCCAAGCCCCGACGGTGTCGAGCGCGGTGACACGCCGTATATCGATCGAGCCGATATCGGTGCTCGCGGCGTGCGCGCACAGCCGCTCCAGCGCCTCGACATTGGCAACGTTCCAGGCCCCACATGCGGTGAGCACGCGCGGATCATCCGCATTCGCTATCAGGGCCGGGGCGTTGAGCACGATTCTGACTCCAATTTGCAGCTCACCTTAGGGTGCTGGAGACGCCTGTGTTTGACCCAGCGCAATAGGCCTCACCGGGCCCCAAACCTGCGCTTGACCCAAATCAACGGCTTGGCAAGCCGCGGGTCTATGATTCAACAGCTTGCCCGACAACCTCAGGCATTCCCAAGGAGAATTTCTGATGAACCGCCCCGCCTTCAAGCCTTTGCAAAATACTGCATTGCCACACTCGTTCAGGCAGGTTCGGCTCGAGCGCGCACGCGAGCACGATCACCCCGACGGCGCGTCGACGATTGGCTATATCATCGTTGCCCCGCTCGACTCCGCATCGCGGATCGACGTCGAGACCTGGAAGGCCCATCGCGACGCCTGCCGCGTCGTTCGTCAGCGGCCTGCTGAAGATGATCGGCTCGGCCACCTCGTGCATGGTCCGGGCGACAGCTGGCGATTCCACTATGACGTGGCCGGCGCGGCGGCCGACGAAGCCGGTTATCATTTCGGCAATGAACGCTTCCGGCCCGGCGAGTATGTCTCAGTCCACGAGGCGGACGGCATGCATCCCTATCGCGTGGTCGCGGTCACGCCGCTTTGATCGCGCCCCGCCGGATCAGGATGTCGGTCCCCAAGGCATCCGCGACCGGGAGGGAAAGGTCGAGAACGACGTTGACGATCCGGTGGTCGGTCGGTTCAGTGGCGGCGGTGAACCCGAGTTCACGGCACATACTCAGCATGGTAGTGTTCTCCGCGAGCACTTCACCGGACAGCCGCTTCAGCCCTTCCGACTTCGCATAGTGGATCAGGAGTTGCATCAGCGCCCATCCAAGTCCTTTGCCCTTGAGATCGGACTGCAGCAGGACAGCGTATTCGGCGTTCTCATAGAGCGAATCCGAATGAAGCTGGACTGCTCCCACCATGGCGCCCGTACTCGGATCCAGCGCGGCAAAGGCCATTGCACGCGCGTAGTCGAGTTGAGTCAGCCGCGCAATGAACGTGTGCGAAAAGTTCCTCATCGCCTGGAAGAAGCGAAGCCTGAGATCCTCGGCGGTCACCCGACTGAAGAAGCTCTCAACCATTGGTTCATCTTCCGGCCGCAACGGCCGGACCACGACGCACGAGCCGTCCCTCAGGGCGAGCTCACCCTCCCATTGCGATGGGTAGGGCCGCACCGCAAGCCGGGTCTGACCGGCAAACAGCCGCGGTGGCTTGCGGATCGCCACCCGCGCGTCGAGCGCCAGCACGCCGGTCTCGTCCGCGAGCAGCGGATTGATGTCGAGCTCGGCGACTTCCGGAATGTCCGCCGCCATCTGCGCCAGCTTGACGACGGTCAGCGGCACGGCCCCAGCCGGCACGGCCGCGACATCGCGATAGGCAGCAAGTAGTCGCGAGACCCGGGTACGCCCGACCAGATCGCGCGCCAGGTTCATGTCGAGGGGCGGTAGCGCCAGCGCCTTGTCGTTGATCACCTCGACCGCGGTGCCGCCGCGACCAAACACGATCACCGGGCCGAAGGTCGGATCGTCGGCAATGCCGAGGATCAGTTCGCGTGCCGCTCGCCGCTCGATCATCGGCTGGATCGTCACGCCCTGCAGGATGGCATCCGGCCGCGCGCTCCGCGCGCGCGACAATACTGCCCTTGTTGCCTCGGCGACGCTTTCGCCGGTCCGCAAGCCGAGGATTACCCCGCCGACATCGGACTTGTGGCTGATATCGCGGGAGAACACCTTGACCGCCACCGCAAGCCCCCGAGCCAGAAACGGCGCAGCCTTGTCTGGGGCATCATCGGCATCACGGGCAACAACCGTCGGAACGATTGGAATATCGTAAGCCTTGAACAAGGCGACGATCTCGACCGGGTCGAGCCATCCTCGTCCCTCGGACAGAGCCTGCGCGATCACTCGCCGCGCCGCCGCCGTCTCCGGCGCAAACATTGAGGCGATACTGGGCGGAGTTGCGGCCAGCGCGATGGAGGCCTCGCGATATCTTACCAGATGCATGAAAGCGCGCACCGCGTCATCTTCGGTCGGAAAATGCGGGACGCGGGCAGTCTCAAAAATCGTGGCAGTTCGCTCATCGGTACCCGTCCACGCCGCGAGCACCAGCGGGGCGACCTCGCTCTTCCTGACCCGGCGGTCACGAACACATTGCGTCACCGCCTCGGCGATCCCCTCGGTCCGCGCAACCGCCGTCTCCACATTCAAGACCAGGACCGCATCGCTGTTCGCGTCATCAAGCAACGCGTCGAGGGCGGACACATAGCGGGTGGCGTCGGCATCACCCGAAATATCGACAGGATTGGCACGCGACCATCCGCGCGGCAGCACCTGATCAAGCCGCTTGACCGTCTTCTCAGTCAGGCTCGCAGGGGCGCCGCCGAGTTCGGCCAGGCGGTCGACCGCGAGAATCCCAAGCCCGCCGCCGTTGGTCAGAAGCGCCAGCCGATTGCCGCGCGGGACGAAGCCGCGACCGAGCAGCTCGGCGCAATCAAACAACTCACGCAAGTCGTACACCCGCAGCATCCCGGCACGGCGGAATGCGGCATCATAGACGGCATCCGAACCGGCCAGCGCGCCGGTATGGGTCGCCGCGGCTTTGGCACCTTGCGCCAGCCGCCCCGACTTGACGACGATCACCGGCTTCAGCCGTGCTGCGGCGCGGGCAGCCGACATGAACTTGCGGGCATCCTTCACGGCCTCGAGGTAGAGCAGTATCGCGTTGGTGTGATCATCCTGCGCGAAATAGTCCAGCAGGTCAGCGACGTCGACGTCGAGCTGGTCGCCGATCGACACGATGCCGGAGAAACCGAGCTGCCGCTCGGCCGCCCACGCGATCATTGCCGCCGCAACCGCGCCAGACTGCGAGATCAAGGCCACGCGTCCGTCGGATGGAGGATGGGCCGCGAAACTCGCGTTGAGCTTCGCGCGCGGCACCATCACACCGATACAATTGGGCCCGACGAGGCGTATGCTGTGCATGCGCGCCGTTCGTGCGACCGTCTCGGCTAGCGAGCCCGCGCCATGCCCGAGGCCCGCCGACAGGATCACCGCGCCAGCGACGCCAACTGCGGCAGCGTCTGAGATGATCCCGGGGATTGCGGTCGCCGGCGCCGTGATCACGAGAAGATCCGGCACGAATGGGAGCGACTTCAGATCGCGGAACGTCGCCTCGCCGTCAATCGCCGCGTAGTTTGGATTGACCACCGCAATCGGACCGGAAAAGCCGCTCGCCTTGAGGTTCATGAGCACCGCCAACCCGAGCGACGACGGACGCAAACTGCCGCCGACAAGCGCGACCGATCGAGGCGAAAGAACCCGATCTAGGCCAAACGTAGACATCGGGCGGTCTCGCAAGGAGCAAGCGGAGGCGCCTGCCGCTTCGTGCAGCGCGCCAAGGCTCGCATGACATCCTCGCGAGCAATGATACCGAGCAGGCGGTGATATTTGTCAACCACGGGCAGACTTTTCAGGCGATGCGCGACCATTAGCTGCAGAACGCGTTGCAGATTTGTGTCCGGTTCGACCGCGATCACGTCGGACGACATGATCTCGTCGACCGTCGTTCCCATCCGATCGTCATAATGCGGTAGTATGTGATCTGTCGTACAGGCAAATGCCTTCAGGGCGTCAAGCTTCGTGACGAACCCAACCACGACATCGTCGCGGAGCACGGGATAGGCGTCATAGTCGTCTTTGGCGAACAGCCGGTACAGATCGCCCACGCTCATTTCGGGGGCAACGCTTCGCACCGAAGTCGTCATGTTGTTCGCGACGGTTTCCTGGAGAAACTCGTACATGGCTAATCCCCTTTGAATGGTTATTTCGGTGACGCGTCGCTGCTTGACGAGCGACGCGCCCCACAAGACGGCTACGCGGCCGTCTTGATGTCGATCTGCTTGCTCTGCTTGGGAGCCGGCTTCTTGACGGTGACCTTGAGCAGGCCCTTGGCGATTTCGGCGCTGACGTCTTCGGCCTTGACGCCTTCGGGCAATGCAACGGACCGCGAGAACGCGCCGAAGCTGCGCTCGATCAGGTGATAGTCTTTGTCTTGCTCTTCGCGCTCGCTCTTCTTCTCGCCGCGGATCGTGAGCGTGTTGTCGGCAAGGTTGAGTTGAACGTCCTTGGTCTCGAGACCGGGCAGTTCGGCGCAAATCTCGATGGTCTTGTCGGTCTCGCTGACGTCCATGCGCGGCATCATCGCCGCAGGCGTTGCGAAGGGCGGAAAATTGCGACCGAATCCATCGAACAGCCGGTCGATTTCCTGCTGCAGAAACGTGAATGGATTGGCTTCCCGCCGCGCCACGGCGCGCTGGGTTCCAACGGGAATCATGTCCTTGATCATCGGTGGCTCCTGTTTGGGTCTTGGCTTTTAAGTCTCGGCTCGCGAGGCAAAGCTAATCCAGAACACCCAACGGGCGTTGACCGGGATCAAAACAAGGCCAATGTCACGTGATCAAAGGAAGGTCACAGACCCCTGAGCGAGTTCCGTCATGCATGCCATGGTCCTGCCTGCGCGTGGCGCGCAGCTGCAATATGTGGAACGACCGGACCCAATACCTGGCCCAGGTGAGGTCCGGGTCAAGATCAGCGCCTGCGGCGTCTGCCGCACCGACCTCCATGTCGTCGATGGAGAGCTGCCAAACATCGCCTATCCAATCGTACCCGGCCACGAGGTGGTTGGCCGTATCGACGCAATTGGCGACGGCGTAGGCCATGCGCATCTCGGCACACGCGTCGGCGTCCCCTGGCTCGGCTCGACCTGCGGGCATTGTCCCTACTGCCGGGAGGGCAAGGAAAACCTCTGCGACGTTCCCCTGTTCACCGGCTATACGCGGGACGGCGGCTTTGCGACCCATCTGGTGGCGGATGCGCGTTACTGCTTTCCGCTCGGCGAGGACGGCGACGACGCCGAGCTTGCACCCCTGCTGTGCGCTGGCTTGATCGGCTGGCGCTCCCTGGTGATGGCCGGCGACGGTCGCAAACTCGGCATTTACGGTTTTGGCGCGGCGGGACATATCGTCGCGCAGGTCGCACGCTGGCAAACGCGGGATGTCTACGCGTTCACCCGTGCGGGCGACACCGAGGCCCAACATCTGGCATTGTCGCTCGGCGCATGCTGGACCGGAGCCTCCGAGGACCCGCCGCCGGAGCAGCTCGACGCCGCAATCATCTATGCGCCCATAGGCCCACTGATCCCGCTTGCCTTGCGCGCCCTGCGCAAGGGCGGACGCGTGGTCTGCGCCGGCATCCACATGTCGGATATTCCGAGCTTTCCTTACGACATCCTCTGGGGTGAACGGCAGATCGTCTCCGTCGCCAACCTGACGCGACAGGATGGCGTCGACTTTCTCAAGGCGGCGGCGAGGGTCGGAATCCGGACCCACGTCAGCGTCTTCCCCCTTGACCGGGCGAACGAAGCGCTCGCGCGCCTGCGCGACGGCAAGCTCGTCGGCGCGGCTGTTCTGGAACCACGATGACGCCGACATCATCAACCGACGATGCCACTGGCGACGCCGGCCAGGCGGCTGTATTGTCGTTCCTAGCTGGATCCGGCGAACCAAACGCGCCGGTCCAACGGATCGACACCCATTGTTCGATCGTCTTCCTTGGGCCTTCGCGCGTCCTGAAGATCAAACGAGCGGTCAAGCTGCCATATCTCGACTTCTCGACGTTGGAGAAGCGGCGGCGTGCTTGCGAGGACGAGATTGCCATCAACAAGCGCCACGCCCCCTCGATCTATCGCGGGGTGGTGTCGATCACACGCGAGCGCGATGGCTTCGTGATCGGAGGGACCGGACAGGTTGTCGAATGGGCCGTCGAAATGGCTCGCTTTGACGAAAGTAAGACGCTCGATCACCTGGCCGCGCAAAATGCTTTCGGGCCAGAGCTTGGTGAGAGCCTGGCGGCCGTTCTGCTGGATTCACATGAGGCCGCCGCCAGCAGCGATGGATCGAATTGGCTCGCATCGCTTCCGATCATCATCGACCGCAACACTGAGCAGTTCCGCGGCTCGGCAGACTTTCCCCGCGACAGCATCGACAAGTTGCATCGGTTGAGCCACTGCGAGCTGGAGCGGCATCGCGAGCTCTTGCAGTCACGTGCAGCAGCGGGACAAGTCCGACGCTGCCACGGCGACGCCCACCTCGGCAATATCGTTATGATCCATGGCAGGCCCGTCTTGTTCGACGCAATCGAATTTGACCCTGAGATAGCGACAACGGACGTCCTCTACGACCTTGCATTCCCCCTTATGGATCTCTTGGCGTTTGGGCAGCGCGCTGCCGCCAACAGACTGTTCAACAGCTATATGCAGGCGGCATGGGCTGCCCAATCGACGGCACTTGCCGTGTTACCGCTGTTTCTCTCAATTCGTGCCGCGATCCGGGCCAACGTACTCCTCACCAAGCGGCAGCAACACCGGCACGATCCAACAATTGCGAGGGCTGCGGAGAGATACTTCGACGCGGCAGTCCAGCTCATTGCACCGGAGCTTCCCAGCCTCCTCGCAATTGGCGGGAAGTCCGGCACCGGCAAGAGCGTGCTGGCGCGGGACATGGCACATCTGATCGCACCAGCGCCAGGCGCCCTGGTTCTGCGATCGGACGTCATTCGCAAGCAACTCCACGACGTGAGCGAGCATACGACCTTGCCCGCAACGACGTACACCGCCGAAGCATCCGATCGCGTCTATCGGGCCATGTTCGGACACGCCGTGCGTACATTAGCTCAAGGGGTTTCGGTCATACTCGATGCGGCATTTCTCAAGCCGGCGGAGCGACATGCCGCTGAAGTCGTCGCCCGCAACGCGAAGGCTGAGTTCCGCGGCATCTTCCTGACCGCCGATCGCGCCGCTCGGCTGCATCGCGTAGCATCACGACGACACGACGCGTCGGACGCGACGCCAGACGTGGTCTTGGTTCAAGACAACATTAAAACCGGAACGATCGATTGGGATGTTGTGGACGCTTCCGGCACGCCCTCGGCTACGCTTGAACGTTGTATTCTCTCGCCTGCTGGCGAATTCAACGGACAGGGAGAGCGGTAAGTCGCCTAAGGGAAACTCCTGAATTGGTCGATGCTATCGGGTCTGGCAACATCCTCGCGCCGAAAGGAGGACTTCCATGAAACAGCGATTGACCTTTCTCTTTGTCGCTAGTGCGATCCTCGCGGTTGTTCTTGCTCTGTTTTGCAACTGGTACTTCCCGGATCTGGTTCCGCTTGCGTCGACCGAGCCGGCGACGACAGGCTGGCGGCTTGACGCGGCCTTTGCCGTCTCCACGCTCAGATGGACCGCGGCGTTCGTGGCGGCAGCCTCTGGCCTGTCGTTGCTGCTGATGACCTTCACCAACCGAAACGCCAAAGTCCGCTAGAACGCGAGTTGTCCGTCTGATCTTGATGCCTGCCAGTCCTCGAAGGTCGGTTCTTTGGAGCCGACCTTCGACGTCGTGGAACGCCGCTGCCGACGTGTTCCTTGTGAGGTAAGTACACCAGCCGTCACCTTCCAGGTGCAGTTCGATGTCTCCATCGGCTAGGATCTCAGCCGCCGCCCCCAGAGTGGCTCGAGCAGTTCAAGGATTACCAGCATCGCCACTCCCGGTCCGAGCGCGATCATCAGATCGTCCCGATGCAGAGGACCGAACCGGAACAGGGTAGATGCTGGAGGCCAGAGCAGCGCGGTCGCGAGAGCGCCTGCGACTGAAAGCAGGATCGCGGCCAGCGCTGGATTTGGCCGCAAGAAAGCCGACAGGAATGAGGCACTGAACGATCGATTGACCAGGACAAGACCGACAATCGATCCGATGAGGGCGAAGAAGGCCAAGGCTCTCGCTTCATCTGCAGGCATGCCAATACGAAGTGCGATGACGAACGGGATTGCGACAAGTGCAAAAATCAAGGCACCTTGAAGAAGGCTCCAGCCAACCAGCGCCCAAGTAAACAGAGCGCTGTCGGTCCGCCTGGGTGGGCGAGCCATGATGTCGCGCTCCTCGCGCTCGGCCTCGAACACGAGTGAGCACACGGGATCGATGATCAGCTCCAGAAATGCGATATGAACGGGGCCGAGAATCAAAGGTAATCCGAAAACCAGGGGAAGCAGGGCAAGCCCTGCGATTGGAACGTGGACAGCGAAGATAAAAGCCATCGCCTTTCGCAGATTGTCGTAGATGCGTCGACCCAGGCGGATGGCCGAGATGATCGCGCTGAAATCGTCGTCAAGCAGCACGATGGAGGACGCCTCGCGCGCGACATCCGTTCCACGCCCGCCCATCGCAATGCCGATGTGGGCCGCCTTCAGGGATGGAGCGTCGTTGACGCCATCGCCGGTCATCGCAACGATCTCGCCGTTCTGCTTCAACGCCTGCACGATGCGGAGCTTCTGCTCGGGCACGACGCGCGCAAACACGTTCACACGCCTGACGTGCTCCGCAAGCTGCACATCATTCATAAGCCTGATCTGATCCCCCGTGATCACCTCATGGACATCCAGTCCCGCCTGCTTCGCAATTGCGGTCGCGGTTGCCGGATAATCGCCTGTGATCATTGTGACGCGAATTCCCGCTGAGCGGCATTCACGCACCGCGCCGGGCACGTTGGAGCGAAGCGGATCGGCGAATCCCACCAGTCCGAGGAAGCGGAATGCGAAGGCTTCTTGCGAGCAAGGAAGCTGGCCGCCTTTAAACACGGCCGCCGCAACCCCGAGCACACGGAGCCCTTGCTCCGCCATCAGGCCGACGGCATTTCTCATCGATTCTTGATCTGCACGACTCAATCCGCAGAGACGCGCGATCGCCTCAGGCGCTCCCTTAGCTGCAACAACGCATTCCTCCGCAAGGGATGACCGCCAGACCTGGGTCATGGCCAGGAGTTCGGGCCGGAGTCCGTAAGTTCGTACCAGCTGCCGGTGAGCATCCGGTCCGCTATTTTCCTTCCGGGCGTCGCCGGCAAGGGCGTGCAACGCCCGCTCCATTGGATCCAATGGCTGAGACGAACTGGCAAGGACACCGTAGCGTAGCATCTTCGAGAATTCGGGCCGTACACAACCCGGATTCGTAGACTTGGGGCGCATGCATGCACCATCGAGCAACCGCAATTCTACAACCGACATTTCATTCAGCGTCAGAGTACCGGTCTTGTCGGTGCATAAGACGGTGGCGGAGCCCAACGTCTCGATTCCGGCCGCCCGGCGCGTCAGCACGCGGACTTTCGAAATGCGCCACGCGCCCATGGCCATGAACACGGTGAGCACCACACCAAATTCCTCCGGCAGCATGGACATGCCGATTGCGACGCCGCCGAGCAACGCCTGGAGCCAGTCTCCGCGCAACATCCCGTAAAGCAGCACGGCAACTATGCTGACGGCAGCGCCGCCGAAAAAGCAAAGCCGCACCAGCTTCGCGGTCTGCTGTTGAAGCCGTGGCGGCTCCGCTTGCAGCGTACGAAGAGACACTCCGATTTTTCCGATCTCGCTTTGCTGCCCGGTGGCCGTGACCCGGGCGGAACCTTCGCCCCGCACGACGAGCGAGCCGGAATACACGAACGGCTGATCGTCGCCGCCCGGCCGATGCTCAGCCACGGCGTCCGTCTCTACCACCTGCTTGCGAACGGGTACCGACTCGCCCGTCAGCAGGGACTCGTCGACCTGCAGATCGTGACCGTCGAGGAGCACAGCGTCGGCTGGCACGCGATCACCGTCGCCAAGGATAATGAGGTCGCCTCGGACGACGTCCCGGCCGGCGATACGCCGGCGTACCCCATCCCGCATCACGAGGGCTCGCGGACTGGTCAGGTCGCGCAAGGCTTCCAACACGCGTTCGGTTCGTGTCTCCTGCACGATCGTGATCACGATCGACATGGCGCCAAAGCCAAGGAGCAGCAGTGCCTCCTGGA
This sequence comes from Bradyrhizobium sp. BRP56, assembly GCF_020194035.1. Taxonomy (NCBI): domain Bacteria; kingdom Pseudomonadati; phylum Pseudomonadota; class Alphaproteobacteria; order Hyphomicrobiales; family Nitrobacteraceae; genus Bradyrhizobium; species Bradyrhizobium sp. BRP56. The sequence goes on along the minus strand of NZ_JADYVV010000053.1, from coordinate 28,220 downwards.
GATCACCAAGCAGGAGGTAGATCAGTCCGCCGCACAGAAGGAGCGCGAGCATCGGCTCGCGCAGCACCTCCAGCACGATACGTACGGGAGTGCGCCGCTCAGGACTCGGAAGCTCATTGTACCCTTCGATCCGAAGCCGGGCCGTGGCTTCGGCTTCGCTCAGTCCTATGAGGTCTATGGCACTCACGTTTTCCGCCACAGGCTCCAGAAGCTTCCGCCCAGCAAAAGCGCGGTGACAAGCAGAATGGCCACGAATGTCTGAATGATGTCAAAGTTCAGGGAATCGCGCGCCACGAACAGCGCGGTGATAGATCCCACGAGGACGAAGAGGATGCGAAGGACGACGCTCATGGCTCTCTCCTAGAGGTCCAGCATTGTTCGAACTCGCCAGGCAGGGGGCGTAGCTCGATCCTCGATCCCGCTGGTGCGGGAGTTACTCTAGGGCCGGCGCCACGGAAGCAGTTGCGGCAAATCAAACTGCATAGGTGCCTATACCGGCGGCTCAATTCTGCAGGACATACTGTCCGGGCGCATCCTCCAGCGGCGGCGCGCCCCGGGGCGCATGAAGCGACGTCTTCGCCGGCTCCCAGACTCCCGAGCTCGCGGTAAGAAAGCGAACCCACTCCAGCCACCAGGATCCGTCGCGATTCGCCGCTTTCCGCAGCCATTCATCGGGCCCGACATAGGGTTGATCCGCCTTCTTCTCCAACAACTGATAGCTGTGCCCCTCCTCCGACGGCGGAGCGACGATGCCGGCGTTGTGGCCGCCGCTCGCCAGCACGAAGGTGATATCGGCATCCGCGAGCAAGTGAATCTTGTGAACAGACCGCCAGGGCGCGACGTGATCACGGACCGTGCCCACCACAAACATAGGGGCGCAAAGGTCGGAAAGTGCCATCGGCTGCCCGTCCGCCAGATAGCGGCCCTCGGCAAGGTCGTTGTTGAGAAAAAGCTTGCGCAGATAGTCCGAATGCATCCGGTAGGGCATGCGGGTCGCGTCCGCGTTCCATGACATCAGGTCACTCGGTGCGGCGCGATCGCCCATGAGATAGTCGCCGACCAAGCGCGACCAGATCATGTCGTTCGACCGCAGCAACTGGAACGCACCGGTCATCTGCGCCGTCTCGAGCACGCCGCGCTGCCGCATCATGTCCTCCAGGAACGCAATCTGGCTTTCATTGATGAAGAGCGTAAGCTCGCCTGCATCGGTAAAATCGACCTGGGCCGCCAGCAGCGTCACCGACCGGAGGCTATCAGGCCGCTGCCTTTGCAATCGGGCCGCGGCAATCGCTAGCAGGGTGCCACCGAGGCAGTAGCCCGCCGCATGGATCGCGCGTTCGGGGGCGAGCTGATTGATGACGTCGATGGCCGCGTCGACCCCAAGCTTGCGATAGTCCTCGAGACCAAGATCGCGATCGGCTGGCCCCGGATTTCGCCATGAGATCATGAATACGGTGAAGCCGCGCTCGACCAGGAAGCGCACCAGCGAGTTCTCGGGCGAAAGATCAAGAACGTAATATTTCATGATCCAGGCCGGCACGATGAGCACCGGCTCCGGGCAGACGTCGGTGGTCGCGGGGGCGTATTGAATGAGCTCGATCAGCTCGTTGCGGTAGACGACCTTACCCTTGGTCGTGGCTACATCCTTGCCGACCACGAAAGGCGGGGGCCCGCAGGGCTTGCCGCTCAGCAGGTCCCTGCAGTCTTCCAGCCAATTGTGCCAGCCCGACACGAAGTTTCCACCACCCGAATCCATCGCCCTCCGCAGCACCCCGGGATTGCTGAACGCAAAGTTGGACGGCGCCACCACATCGAGGCATTGGCGGACAGTGAAATCCACAATTGCCGCATTTCCTTTCGAGACGCCGCGCAGGCCGCTGGTCGCCGAATGCCACCATTGCTCTCCCAGCAGGAACGCTTGCGCCATGACGTTAAAGGCCGGCAATGTCCAATCCTGGCCGGCAAAACGGTTGTCACCCGGCTGTGGCTCGACCATGAACCAGGGCTGCCAGGCAGCATGCGGCGTCGACACCATGCGCGCGAAGCGCGAGCCCTCAGCAACTGCGTTTAGCGCCAGCTGAAGCCGTTTACCGGGTGACGCCGCAAGATGGAGTTGCCAGTCGGCGAAAGCGAGCGCGAGACTGGCCGGTGAAAGCCCGCCGGTCCATCGCGCCATCGCCGCATGAACCAGTTGGTCGATCGATTCGGCACCCGTCAATGGCGCGCTTTCGGACGGCACTGAGGCGACCGTTCTGGCCCCCGTCACATCGTCGTTAGCGGGAGATGTGGGTTGGTCGAGAACCGCTTGGACTGTCATCGCTCGCCTCCTTGCTCGAGCGGGATGGGCTCGGGCGCAATCTGTCTCTCCGTCTGGCAGCTGCTCCGACGCCAGATCTCTTCCTGTTTAGCCGAGGTGGAACCGCTTCCGACCCAGCGCCACGATCTCCCCGTGCGTCAGATGATCGCTCGGCTCAACATGCAGGTTGAGGTCGGGCCGTTCCGCCGTGAGATATTGCATCAGCTCAACCTTCTCGACACCCGGACCGATGACGAGCAAATCGCTGCAACCGCTCACGGCCTCCCCTACCCGGGCAAGGAATGTCGCGTCGGCCTGGACGCGGCCATCGCCGATCGTATTCGTCTTGTGATGCAGATGCTGCGACGCCAAATCCGCATGGACGGCCGTCGCGCTGACGCCTGCCAACCCGATGCCGAAAACCTTCGCAACAAGGTGATCGATCCAAACGACAGCGTGCGCATGTGACTGCAGGGTCATCTCGCTCATCAAGTAACTCCGGCGCTTTTCTTTCTCTGCTTCTCTCAATCGGCGCGCCAATGCCGCAAGCAGCTCCCTGCGACTGACAATACCAACGACGGTTCCGGCGCCGAGCACCGGAATCTGAGCGACATTGTAGACATCCATCTGCGCGACGACGTCCTCGATCGATTCCTCGACATCGACGGTGATCGGCGAACCACTCATGAGCGAGCCGACCTGCTGCGTGCGCATGCGTTCGCGTTCAGGTGTATTCTCCGCAATGCCAAGCAGGGACTCCAGCCAGTTTCCTGACGGCGGGCTGATGTCAAGCTCATCGCGGTGAAGGAAATCCCCCTCCGAAACCATGCCGACGAGGTCGCCGGCGTCGTCGATCACCGGCAGGCCGCGCTGATCGGTCTCAAGCAGCAGCTCGACGGCATCGAGCACGGTGGCAGTCGGCTTGATCGTCGCGAACGAACTGCGCATCACATCGGTGGCGAGCATTGTCATCTCTCCTATTCAACACATGTATTGGCCGCCATTGATCGACAGCGTCGATCCGGTGATGAACCCTGCTTCGTCGGCTGCAAGAAACGCGACGGCACGGGCAATCTCTTCCGGCTGCCCCAACCGCCCGACCGGGATCTGCGGCAGAATCGAGTTCTGCATGACATCGGCCGGCACCGCCGCCAGCATCTCAGTATTGATGTAACCCGGGCAGATCGCATTGACCGTGATACCGAACCGCGCGCTTTCGAGCGCCAATGCACGGGTGAAGCCGAGCTCGGCGGCCTTCGCCGCGGCATAGCTCGTCTGGCCGATCTGGCCCTTCTGCCCGTTGATGGACGAGACGTTGATGATCCGCCCGAACCTGCGGGCCCGCATGCCCTCGATGAGGGGGCGGCACATGTTGAACAGCGAATCGAGATCGGTCCGGATGACCGCGTCCCATTGCAGCTTGGTCATTCGATGCAGTGTGGCGTCGCGCACGATACCGGCGTTGTTGACCAGGATGTCGATCGGGCCCAGCGCCGCCTCCACCTCGCGGACGCCGGCTGCACAGGCCTGAAAGTTCGCGACATCCCACTGGAATACGGGAATTCCCGTCTGATCCTGAAACGACCACGCGGCTCCCGCATTTCCAGCATAGCAGGCCGCAACCCGGCATCCGGCGGCAGCGAGGGCACGCGAAATCGCGGCGCCAATTCCCCTGCTTCCACCCGTAACCAATGCGACGCGCGCCATGTCGGCTCCTCCAAGCTGGGTACAACATTTGCGCGAAGTACACGCTCGATGAATTGATCTCGCTCAATCAGAATCCACGACCGCGCATGAGGCAGATCAAATTTGTTCACCTCGACCCGTGCTTTGATAGCACTTGCTCTTCCACCCCTTTGGAGAACGGCCCATGTTCAAGAACATCCTGGTCCACATTCCGACGGAGTTGTCGCCACGTCCCGCGGTCGACGGATCGGTTTCGCTCGCGCTCGGCACCGGCGCGCATCTCGACGCAATGGCGATCGGCTACGAGACCGCCAGCGTACCGCTCGTCGTTGAAGGCGGCGCGGCGGTCGCCTCCCTGTTCGAGGCTGAACATGAGCAGGCCCTCGAACGCGCCGAGGTTGCGCTGCGCGTCTTCGATATCGAGGCACGGAATGCGGGGATATCCTACGCGAGCCGCGCCGTGGGTGCGCTCCCTATCGATGCTCGCGAGATGATCTGCGCGAACGCGCGACTGCATGACCTGACCGTGGTGGTGCAGCCGCTGGGCGAATACAACAGCTACGACAACGTGATCCCGCGCGAGCTCTTGTTCCAAGCCGGGGGTCCTGTTCTGTTCATGCCCTATACATTCCATGGCGCGTTCTCGGCGAAGCGTATCGGGATCTGCTGGGATGGCAGCCGGCTTGCCGCCCGCGCCCTGCACGACGCAATGCCGCTGCTGCGCGCAGCCGATGCTCTCACCGTCATCACCATCGATGGCGCCGATCCGATCCCCTCAGAAAGCTCCAGCGACCACTTGGTGCGCTACCTTGCAAAGGAAGGGCTTCCGGCCAAGATCACGTCGTTGCCGGCGTCCAAGTCCGAGGTTCAGTCGATCCTGCTGTCGATCGCGGCGGATGAGAGCCTTGACCTTCTGGTGATGGGCGGATACGGCCACTCCCGCCTGCAGGAAACCCTGCTCGGCGGCGTGACGCGCGACATGCTGCGCGCGATGACCGTCCCGGTCCTGATGTCTCACTAAGCGCGAGTCGAACTGTGAAGCATCCAGCCGGGACATTTCAGAGCCATATCGCTCGTGGCTTCGTGGTCATCAGCGCGATCTGCGCCGCGCTGACTCCAGCCGCTGCGAACCAGGAGCAAGGCCGTCGCCTTGCGCAGCTCTACTGCGCCCGCTGCCATGCAATCGATCGGGTGAGCCCGAGCCCGCTGAGGATAGCACCTCCGTTCCGGACATTGCACGAACGCTATCCGGTCGAGATGCTGCAGGAATCGCTGGCGGAAGGGATCGTCACCGGCCATCCGACCATGCCCCAGTTCAGCTTCGAGCCGGATCAGGTGGGCGACTTCATTCTGTTCTTGAAATCTCTCGAGCGGGGCCAAGCGGACCGTTGAGCCAGGTCAATGCGCGGAACGCACAAAGCCTCATTGTTCAAGCTTCAACACGGAGGTCCGACATGCGTGCGCATCAGATAATGACCAAGCATATCATCGCCGTCAGTCCGCACACAAAGATCCTGGATGCGGCCAATATCATGCTGCGATGTCACCTCAGTGGTCTGCCGGTGATGGACGAAGACGGCACGCTCAGGGGCATGGTGTCCGAGGGAGATTTCCTGGAGCGCGCCGAGATCGGCACAGGACACAAGCGCTCGGCATGGCTGGAACTGTTCACCGGCGTGGGTCGCGCTGCGACCGATTTCGTGCACGAACGCGGCCGCAAGGTTGAGGACGTCATGACCACGACCCCGATCACCGTCGATGAGCAAGCGCCGCTCGACGAGATCGTGCATCTGATGCACAAGCACGGCGTGAAGCGGGTGCCGGTTGTGAAGGGCAAGACCATGGTCGGAATCGTCACCCGGGCGGACATCCTGCAGGCCGTCGCATCGCTGGCGCGCGAAGTTCCCGATCCGACCGCCGACGACAGCCATATCCGTGAACGGATTCTGCGCGAAATCAACGCCACCGGCTGGCGGCCGGCCGGCTTCCAGGTCTGGGTACGCAACGGCGCCGTGCATCTGCACGGCCTGATCTTCGATGAACGAGCTCGCCAGGCCGCGATCGTCCTCGCTGAAAACACCTCGGGCGTCAGGGAAGTCCGCGATCATCTCTGCTTCGTCGACGGCTATTCGGGCTACTACGTCGAATCGCCGGAAGACATCAAGGCGGCCGGCTAGATCAGATCGAGGGGTCCAACATGGCAATCAGTACACTGCTTGTCGTCACAGCCGTCTGTCTCATCTTCGCGATCTTTGCGCTCGTGCTCGCCGTGACCGATCGCAGCACGACGCGCTGGCTTCGGGAACAGGACGGGAATGGAGCCAGCACACGCGCTGCCTATCCCGACAAGAACGGGAGCTAGCCTCGCCTCTCGACCAACGCGCCGAGCGACCCCTGGCGCGGCGGGAGGCTCGTTGTCCGACACCTACGTATAGATACGTAAGTGGCTTCTACTTAGGGGAAATATCCAAATTTCCCGATCCAGAAGATGCGATCAATCTGGCTCCATCGATCTTCCCATCCATGGAGCGTCGCCATGCAGACCCAGAACGCCATTTCCCTCGAGAACAACCGTCACCCGACCAGCATCCTCAGCCGGCAGGCGCGCGTTGAAGGGCCCTTCGGCATGATGGGGACGCCGATGCGGTTCGCCCGCAACAGCGAAATTTACGGCGAGGACGAGGCCGCGGAATACCTCTATCAGGTCGTTTCCGGCGCGGTCCGAACCTACAAGATTCTGGAAGACGGACGTCGCCAGATCGGCGCATTCTATCTGCCCGGGGATATTTTCGGCTTCGAGGCCGGCGAAACCCATATCTCCTCGGCCGAGGCCGTCTCCGAGACGCGGGTCATCGTGGTCAAGCGCGCCGCGCTCATGGTCCGTGCGACACACGAAAAGGATCTGGCACGCCAACTCTGGGATGCGACGGCCCAGGAACTGCGTCGCTTCCAGGAGCATCTGATGCTGCTGATCTGCAGCGCCGAAGATCGTGTCGTCGGCTTCCTCCACGACATGGCGCGCCGCGCCGTCAAGAATGCGGCGATCGAGCTTCCGATGTCGCGGCAGGATATCGCCGACTATCTCGGTCTGACGATCGAAACGGTGTCACGCACCTTTACCCAGCTCGAGCAGAACGGCGTGATCTCCCTTCCGACCTCGCGTCGGGTGGAACTGCGCAACCGCACGATGTCGAACCGGAACATGGCGGCGTAAGCGAAGGGCGCGCCAGGCTTCGATAATCGGCCGCAAGTGAGAGGCAAGGAATAGGATGCGGTCGAACCTGGCGATCACCCATGGGCAGGACAGGCTGCCGCGCTACACCAGCTACCCCACGGCTCCGCATTTTTCTGCGGCGGTCGGCGAGGTTGATTACGGGGCATGGCTCAAGTCAGTTCCAGCTCGGCGGCCAGCCTCGATCTATCTGCATGTGCCGTTTTGCCGGTCGATGTGCTGGTACTGCGGGTGCCACACCTCCATCACCAGCCGCGACGAACCGGTCGCCGTTTACGCCGCCGGCCTTCGCACCGAAGCGCATCTCGTTGCGGAAGCGGTCGGTCAGCGATTGCCCGTCTCCCACATCCATTTCGGTGGCGGCACCCCGACCATCATGACGCCCGAAACCTTTGCCGACCTCGTCAGCGCGCTACGCTACTCGTTTTTCGTGCAGCCCGACGCCGAGATCGCCGTCGAGATCGATCCACGCACCCTGACCGAGCCAATGGCGGAAGCATTGGGCTACAGCGGCGTCAACCGCGCGAGCCTTGGCGTCCAGAGCTTCGATCCTGTCGTCCAGCATGCCATCAATCGGTCGCAGAGCCTTGAGCAGACCGCGGAAGCGGTCGAGCGGCTACGCCGTGCCGGCGTCGGCCGCATCAACTTCGACCTGCTCTACGGCCTGCCCGCTCAGACCGTCGCTTCCTGCCTGGACACTGTCGACAGATGCATCGCGCTGCGGCCCGACCGGTTTTCCGTGTTCGGATACGCCCATATTCCCTCCTTCAAGAAGCACCAGCGCATGATCGACGAGGCGTCGCTGCCGGATAGCCTCGAGCGGCATCGTCAGTCCGAGGCAGTCGCGCAAGCGCTGACCCATGCCGGATACCTGCGCATCGGCCTCGACCATTTCGCGCTCCCCGGCGACAATCTGGCCATGGCAAAGCGCGAGGGCCGGCTGCGGCGTAACTTCCAGGGCTATACGGACGATTCTGCCGAGACCCTAATTGGTCTCGGCGCCAGCGCAATTGGCCGCGTGCCGCAGGGCTTCGTGCAGAATGCCGTCGCGACACGCGACTACCTTGCGCGCATCGCCGAGGACCGGCTTGCCACCGTCAGGGGCTACATGCTGACGGCGGAGGACCGTTTCCGAGCCGACATCATCGAGCGCATCATGTGCGACATGGCCGTCGACCTGCCGGGAATGTGCCGCCGGCACCGCTGGGATCCTGGTTCGGCCGTCGTTGATCGTTCCCGGCTCGACAGGCTGATCGCGGACGGCGCGGTGACGATGAGAGGTGACCGGCTCCTGATCAACGATGATGCGGAGTTCCTGGTTCGATGCGTCGCCTCGACATTCGACGCTCACCTTGGTCGCGCCACGGCCCGGCACAGCCGAGCGGTCTAGATTCGACCGGCGGAACCCGGCGCACCCTCTACAGCAGTTTCGGATGTTGGCGGCTTCGTTTGCCGATCCAGGCCAGGCATGTCGCAAACAGGACGAGCGCCGCGATCCCTGCGGCGCTCGTCAGAACCTGCGCCGCAATGCTGTCGGACACTTCGATGAGATACAAACTCGCCAACAGGGAGAGCACGACGGCTGCACAGTAGGTTTCGAGCGAACGCTCGCCGCAACGAATTGCGCCCCTCAGGCCGCCCCTGGCAAGTCCTCGCCAATTCGGCGGCACGAACCTCGCCACGACGACGGCAATTGCCAGAAAATGCAGGAGCCGCAGCGGGTCCAGATCCGGCTTGTCAATCGGATAGATCAACCGCGCAATATAGCTGGGGACCGCAGCCGCCAATGGCTCGATCTGCCAGCTCAATGTGATCACAAGACCAAAGCCGAGGTACGCTATCGCAAGTGCGACGACGGGCCACGACGCGATTTTCCGCCCAAACATTCGATAGCCCCGGATCGCCCACCACGCCCCGAGAACGACCAGAAGCTGCCAGGCAAACGGATTGAAGTACCACAGATTGACCGGCCACTGCGGCAAGTTCCAGCCGTACAATTGGACCAGCGCATAGAGGAACGCGGAGATCAGCAGGGATGCACCAGGAAACTTCAATATTCCCCAGAGGGCAGGCGCAAACGATAGATGAAACAGCACGAAGGTCGGCAGGACATCCGTATTTACGGGGCGATACATCAGGATGGCGGCATGGGCCAGCGCAGCACCCGGCTCTTGCAGCAGGATCTTCACGTTGGCTTCGTCCGCCAGCCGGTTGCTGCCTGAGCTGTACGCAACGACCGCAAGCGCGATGGTCAGGATGAGAAAGGCCGCATAGATCTCCCAGCTTCGCAGCAGCGTATGTGCGAAGACTGTAGCCCACCCATCGCGACGGCGGACGCTGCTGTAGCTCAGCGCACATGTCAGGCCGGACACGAACATGAAGACTTCGGTCGCATCGCTGAAGCCATAATGGCGCAAGGTCAACCAGCTGAAGACATTGTTGGGGATGTGATCGAGGAAGACGCACCAGAGCGCAAGACCTCGGCATAGATCCAGCCGGAGATCGCGGTCCAAAGGCACGCTGTCGTCCTTCCCGGGATGAACGGTCAGGAGCGCGGGGTTCCGGTGAAGATTCTTGCCATTCAAGCGACCGGTCGAACAGTCAGAAAGCATGAGACCATTACCAGCTGTCGGCTTGCCCATTGCCTGCCGCACTGTTTAACATATCAGCGCAGTTGCACGACCAGGATCAACACACGTTGTTCCTTCCGAGAGTTAGCTGGATCAGTTCGAGTCGGAGGATCTACGCTGTGCGCGTACGGGAGATCATGTCACGGAACGTCATCACAATCGATGGCGATGCATCGGTGATCGATGCCATCAAGACCATGCTGTCCCATCACATCAGTGGCCTTCCTGTCATCGATCAAGACGGAGCGCTCATCGGAATCCTGTCGGACGGAGATTTCATCCGGCGCGTGGAAGTTGGAACGGAGAAGCGCCGCGGCCGCTGGCTTGCGATGCTCGCGGGCACGAACCAGGTTGCACTCGACTTCGCGCGCCAACATGGCCGCAAGGTCAGTCAGATCATGCCGCCCGACCCAATCACCGTCGAGGAGGACACATCGCTCGAGCAGGTCGTCCAGCTCATGGAATCGCACGGCGTCACGCGATTCCCGGTCATGCGCGATAAGAAGCTGGTCGGGATGGTCACGCGCACGGATTTCATGACGGCAATCGCAAGGCTTCGCCTCGAATGGTCTTCCATTTCCGGCAATGACGATCAGATCCGTGCGTCGGTCATTGCGGCATTTGCGCATGCGCCTTGGCGACCCGCTGCACTGAACGTCAGCGTAAATGACGGGATCGTCAGCCTACGCGGCAGCATCCGGAGCGATAATGCGCACAAAGCAGCGATCGTTGCTGCGGAAAACGTCTCGGGCGTGAAGCGGGTCGAAGACCAACTGGTGAAAATGGCCTACCCGCCGGCGGAAGAGGACTATGGCGGCGGCGACTTTGTCTCGTTAGAGCAAGAGCCTTCGACCGAAGACGATCAACCCTTGTAAGCATGCAAAGGCGCCGATGATCCCGCCAATGGCGCCTGCCTTGCATCGATAGACTATGCGCGAGTCCCTAGGCGAGATAGATCGCCTCCCGGTGAATTTCCTTGCCCGACCCGTCGATGACCACAACGTGACGATCGACGTTGCCAGCCGGCTCCTCGGTTCGAATCCTGCTTCCTGTGCGTGATCGCAGCGGCGGCGTTCAGAAACTCAAGTCCGATCCGATCACGGACCGGAACACTATCCTGCGGGTCTCCGATCGCGGCCCGCCCAAAGAAGCCGCCAGCTTAGGCCAGCCGGCAGCTTCAGTGGGGCTGCTCTACGCAGTTAGGGGATCTGCGCAATCCAAGCAAAGCAGATTGCCCGGGCATCGGACTTGATCTGCATCAATCCGGCTTGCGATCGTCTGCCGTGCCTTGAGAGGCAATCTGTCTCGCTTCTTCATCGGCCAACAGCTTGAGCACGACCTTGCGTTCCTCGTCCGTCAGCTGTGGATCTGCAAGCTTTTTCCTGAACAAGGCCAGGTTCTCGTCGTGAATAAATCGCTCCATGGGACAGCGTTTTCTACCCATTCGCGTGCTTTGAAAGAGTAATCCTAGCCGCGCACACGCTGGCCAGCAAGCAGCGGCTGTGGCTCGACCCGGCCCCGCCTGCCTTGGAGCGAGAATTTCCTCGCGTTGCCCGAGACTTACCTCACCAGGGAGACGGGTCGCACACCGCCCCGAGTCGCTTGAGCCGCATCAACCTCGCACCTACGAGGCTGCAATATGATTTGCTGCCAATTCTTTCCAGCAGCGCGAGATTCTCATGCCGCTCAAGCCGCCCGCGTATGGGCCTGCCGTTGAAGCGTTCTGGCGGGAGCCGGCCGATGCGCTGTTGTGCAGGCTCGACACCCAGCGGTGCGGTCTGCGCCAACAGGAGGCCGAAAAGCGGCTCGCCCGGATCGGCCCAAACCTCGCAGAGCCATCGGGCACGCGATCGATCCTGCAGAAGATCGTACATCGTCTGGTCAACCCGTTGATTGCCATCCTGATCGTGGCGGCGGCCGTGTCGGGCTTCAGCGGCGACCTCGCGAGCTTTGTGATCATCACGCTCGTGGTGGGCCTGTCACTGACGCTGGATATCGTGCAGGAGCACCGCGCGGAGGTCGCCGCCGATGCGTTGCGACGCTCGGTTGCCATCCAGGCCGATGTCATTCGCGATGGCGCAATCGTCGCGTTGCCGGTGAGCGAACTCGTGCCCGGAGACGTCGTGGAGCTGCGGACCGGCGACCTCGTGCCGGCCGACGGGGTCGCGCTCATGGCCCGCAATTTCCAGCTGAACGAGGCCCTGATGACCGGCGAGCCGTTTCCTGCCGCGAAGACGACGGAGCCATGCGTGACCAGTCAGCCTGCGGAAGCGAGCAATGCGCTGTTCGCCGGCACTAGCGTCGTTGGCGGCAACGGGGTCATGCTCGTCGTCGAGACTGGCCGCCGTACGCGCTTCGGCATGATCAGCGCCGAGCTACTGGCGAACGATCCCCCAAGCGCCCTTGAGCAAGGTGTACAGAAGCTTGGCTTGCTCATCCTCAAGCTGACGCTTTTTTTGACGCTGTTCGTGTTGCTCGCCCACCTCGTGGCACATCGGCCGGCAATGGAATCATTCCTGTTTGCCGTCGCGCTCGCCGTCGGTCTCACGCCCGAGCTCTTGCCGATGGTGATGACGGTGACATTGGCGCGCGGAGCGCAGCGGATGGCGAAGCGGCAGGTGATCGTCAAGAGGCTGTCTGCTATCCACGATCTCGGTGCGATGGACACGTTATGCGTCGACAAGACCGGCACGCTGACAGAAGCCAGGATCACGCTCGCGGCACATTTCGATCCTGCGGGACGCCCCAGCGATCGGGTGCTCGAGCTGGCTCGATTGAACAGCGCCTTCCAGACCGGCATTCATAGCCCGCTGGATGAGGCGCTGCTTGCCGCAGACAGCCCGCCGGGCAGCAGCGCCTGGACCCGGCTCGCCGAGATTCCGTTTGACTTCGAGCGGCGCTGCCTCTCGGTCCTTGCGACGCGGGACAACGACCGGTTCCTGATCGTCAAGGGCGCGCCGGAAGCGATCATGGACCGCGCGGTTGCAGTCGAGGTCGATGGCTTGGCCCGGCCGCTGGATGACAGCCACCGTGCCGCGCTCGTTCGCCTGCAGGATGACCATGCCCGGCAGGGCTTTCGGCTGCTCGGCGTCGCCATCCGAACCATGGCGCCGGATCGGGCCAATGTTACGACCGCGGACGAAGCTGTCCTGACGGTGGTCGGTTTCTGCGCGTTCGCGGACCCTCCCAAGCGCGATGCGGCCGACTCGGTCCGAGACCTGAGGGCACGTGGCGTCGGCATCAAGGTGCTCTCCGGAGACCACGCTGCGGTGGTCGCGCATGTCGCGGATGCCGTCGGTCTTCCCTCCGGCCGTATCCTGACCGGCGGCGAGATCGCCAATCTGAGCGATCAGGCGCTCGCCGCGCAGATCGAGGATGTCGACCTGTTCGCCAGAATCGATCCCGAGCAGAAGAGGCGGATCATCCGGGCCTTGCGTCAACGCGGTCACGTCATCGGCTTCATGGGCGACGGCGTGAACGACGCTCCGGCGATTCACGCCGCCCATGTCGGAATTTCCGTCGCCGGCGCGACCGAGGTGGCACGCGCCGCCGCGGACATGATCCTGCTGGCCCCGGACCTCTCGGTGCTGGGCCCTGGCGTGATCGAGGGGCGGCGAACGTTCGCAAACATCCTGAAATATGTCCGCATGGGCACCAGCTCGAATTTCGGCAACATGCTATCGATGGCGCTGGCATCCATTGCCCTGCCGTTCCTGCCGCTGTTGCCGCTGCAGATCCTCCTGAACAATTTGCTCTACGATCTCTCCGAGATCGGCATTCCGTTCGATGAAATCGACGAGGAGGATGCCGAGAGACCCCAATCATGGAATATGGCGGATATCCTGCGGTTCACGTTCGTCATGGGCTCGATTTCATCGCTATTCGACGTCGCGACTTTCACCATTCTCCTGAAAGTTTTCCATACCGATGCGGCCGCGTTCCAAACCGGCTGGTTCCTGGAATCGATCGCTACCCAGATCCTCGTGATCTTTCTGATCCGCTCGCGGCGGCTGCCATGGCGCGCCAGCCACCCGCATCGCATCCTGGCGTTGGGTTCGCTCGGCGCGCTTGCTTCAGGAATTTTCCTGGCGCTGGGACCGGCCGGTTCCTTGTTCGGTTTCGCGAGCCTGCCGCCTGTGCTTCTGGGCGCGATCACGCTGATAACGCTTGGCTACCTCGTCATGGCGGAGATGGGAAAGCGCCTTGCGCTTCCAGCCGCTACACATGAATCAAATCGCGCTGCGCTGGGACGACAATATCCTGCCAGCGATACCGCACTGAATGGATGACCTACAGACACTACCCATTAGCGGGAGCGCGGATCAGAGTTGATCCGCATCAAGGCCGTTCTCCCCCCGAATGCGATCCTTGCACTGGTACGATAAATGGCTTTGGCCACAAATGGATCGATCACGGCAACGGAACGCACAGAGACTTGACGACACGAGCGATAGCAATGCTCGGGCCGCTACAACCTCTACACCGGCGCCAACATTCAACCAGCTGGTCCGACGCCCCCAGCGTCGAAACGGCCCGACCGTCTCATGGTACGGCCGTCTGCTGATCGTTGGAGCACTGCTGGTCGCCGCCGGCTGGCAGATCTTCCAGCTGCTTCTGACTATCATCACTCTCGACTGAAGGTTCGTTGAACGGATTTCGGGCTCAGCGGGACATCGGGGGCACGTCTTGCACCAACTCGACTGAACCATACGCGTCGGAGTTCGACTTTCGGAAGTACACCGAGCCCTCTCCCGGAACGCTCACACAATGATGCTTCCTGGCAAATTGTGCGACTTTGGCGGCAGCGACCTCGTTGATCCCGAACAACCGCTCATAATCACGATCGGAAATTCTCAAGACAGCGCCCGCGCCGAGACGATCCAGTCGGAACCGCAACTCGGCAAGAGTGAGGTTTTCATTCATTATTGTTATCAGATCTCTAGATCGAGCTGGACTTCTGCCGAGTATTGATTCCCAGCAACGTGTAGAGCGGGCAGTACGAGAAGAACGCTGTCGCAATCAGAACAAATCCGAGGGTCCCGGCGACCAGCCAACCCGATCCAAGCGAGCCGTCCTTCAGGGTATATGCGATCAGGGCCAAGCCGACGATGATCCGGGCGTACTGATCAATGAGTCCGACGTTGCGTGTCATGGCAATCTGCCTCCTTTGGTGCAGCTCCATTTTGAACGCACCCCGGCTCATAGCCCTTGATCGTGATCAATTGACGCGGTGCAGATCACCAACCAGCGCCATGGGCATTTCACCGCGATTTTCGACTTGTCGGACCTCAGACGGCCGGGTTGCGTCGGCGCGTGCCGGTCGGCGACCGCACCAAACGGCAATGGCGACCGCAAGACCGACATTCTCGGAGGCCACCGTCACCCGCGTCCTAGGACGGCTGGTCTAATGCGACATCAGCAGGCAGATTGGAGCGTGCTGCAGCAAGCCGCGTGTCATGCCGCCGAACATCCATTCACCGAGCCGGCTATGGCCATAGCCTCCACTGACGATGAGGTCGGCACCTTCGTTCCTTGCCAGTCTGATGAGGTACTCCGCGTCCGGCTCTGCAGTGTGAACGCGAACGTGGAACTGGCAATTGACGCTGTGCCGTTCGAGATAGCTCGCGACATCGCGCAAGCGATGGATCGCAGCGTCTTGCTCGTCCGACGTGCAGATTTCGGCGATGGTCACCCTCGAAGCCCGAGTCAGGAAGGGCAACGCGTCCCGGATCGCGAGACGGGCCTCGCGGGTGTCCTTCCAGCCGACGACGATGCGGTCGGCCGACAAGCCGGTCACCCCTTCCGGCATCGACAGCGTGGGGCGCCCCATCCGCAGGATGGCCTCGGCCGAATCGAGGTAATGGAAATTGTCGGACTGGGCCTTCCGGCGCTTGAAGACAACCAGATCTGCCGCCCTCGCCTGCTCCGCGAGAAACGCGGTGGGGGATTCCAGCGCCCACCGCCACTCCAATTTGTGACGCTCCCGACCCGTGATCTTCCCGAACCATTCGCCCTTCGCCGCGAGATCGGCCCGCATCCGCTTGATATCATCTTCGGTGGTCTGCTCGATGATCACCCCTTCGGCGACAAAGGGCGGATCGATGGCGGAAGCTGAGACGCCGATCATCGATGCGTGAAACTTGTCCGCAATCCCTTCGGCGACGCGAATCTGTCCCTCGTCCTGCTGCTGAGGGTCGACATAAACCATGACATTGGCCAAAAACATGTGTCTGCTCCACCAACCTGAAATGATCATGTATTCCCGCGTATGGCGGCGCTGCCTACGTTGAGCCAGCTCAAGCTCGCCTCGGTCCCCTAAGCTCTACGTCTGCCGTCCGCCTAATCTCGATCCTGCTCGACGCTGCGGGCCGAGCGGGCGAGCGCCTCATATCCGGCCGCGATCTTCATGAAATGATCGCGAGTCGCCCGGTCCTGATGTCGCGCGGCCTGGCGCTTCGTCCGCTCGGCGCGGGACGCCCAATATGAAGCGTCGTCCTGATGCTTTCGGGCACGCGTCTTCTTCTGCGCCACCTCATCGGCATTCTTCGCCGCTTGACGTGGCTGCGCAACGGTGACGGCTCCATTCCCGTGTTGCTGCGGCAGCCGCCGCTTGCCATCTCCAGAGCACATCGCACCAATCTCCCGGCTATCGAAGGAGGACAGCTCCGGTCCCTTCCAGCAGTTCGCCAACGCCTCGCGGCCCGTGGCGTCAATCGGATCAATCCATTGCCGGTTCAGCAACCACCGCGCGCTCCTGAAACTGGTCGTAAGCCCCGAGCGCGTCAGCGGCGTACATCAGGGACGGTCCACCGCCCATGTAGATCGCCAATCCGAGCGTCTCCTCGAGCTCCTTGCGGCTGACCCCAAGCTTGACCAGGGCCTCAGCGTGGAAGCCGATGCAGCCGTCGCAGTGGGCGGCAACGCCCAGCGCGAGCGCGATCAATTCCTTTGTTCGTGCATCAAGCGCGCCATTTCTGGTTGCCGCCTGCGCCATGGCCGAGAACGCTCGCATGGTTTCAGGAATGCCCTTGCGCAGCTGGCCCAGATTGTTGGAGATATGCTTGCAGACGTCGGCATAGTCCTTTTGCATGCGACCCTCGGTCTTCGCTATTGGAACGGTCCAGAGGAAGGGCGGCTCCGCCGACGGGGGTGCAACGGCGAACGCCGCCCTTCATCCAACGCAGCCCGGCAACACGATCTGGCCTCTCTGAAGGACGTGCGTGTTCGGCCTGCAAGGACCGACACTTTGTAACGCATCGATCTCTAGTGATATTTGCGCCAGATCAAACGCGCCTAATTTACCGCTTGCGTCAGATCAACGCGCCGCCCCCATCTGGAGTTAGGCTGAACACCACGTTCCAAACGATGGGAGACATTCGGATGTACGCGCACCAGATCATGGCCCGCAAGGTGCTCTCGACTACGCCGGACAGCACCATCCTCGACGCGGCAAAAATGATGCTTCGGCACCATGTGAGCGGGCTACCGGTGGTCGATCGCAACGGCGCGCTCGTCGGCATCGTCACCGAAGGCGATTTTCTTCATCGCAGCGAGATCCGCACCGAGCGGAAGCGCAACTGGTTGATGACCTTCATTCTCGGACCGGGAAAGTGGGCCGAGGACTACGTGATCGAGCATGGACGCAAGGTCTCTGAGATCATGACGCGTGCGCCGGTTACCGTGGCCGAGGATGCGTCACTGACGACGGTCGTCGAACTGATGGAGAAAAACAACGTCAAGCGGCTGCCGGTGATTCGCGACGGAAAGCTTGTCGGCATCATCACCCGCAGCAATTTGCTGCGAACGGTGGCGAGCCTTGCACGCGACGTACCTGCTCCGACCGAAAACGACGACCAGATCCGGCAGCGTATTCTGGACGAGATCGAACGCAACGTCTGGTGCCCGCTTGGACTCAGCGTCATCGTTCGGGACGGCATCGTCCACTTGAGCGGGGTGATTACCGAAAGCACATTTCGCAAAGCCGCGATCGTCGCGGCCGAAAACGTTCCTGGCGTCCGCGAGGTGCATGATCACCTCTGCTGGGGCGACAGCTTCTCGGGCTTCTACCTGAAATCTCCGGACGATCAGGAGCTGGAGAAACAGGTTCACTGAACGACCAAGCGAGGGATATTCCAGCGGCTTCGTGAACGTTGAAGGCACGGACAAATCTCCAAATCGCTCGTCGCTTTGTTGATCCAGAACAGCAACACTCCACCGCGATGCGCTCAACTTCAAACAGCACATTCGGAGTTTCCGCAATGGCCAGTGAAACAGCAAAGGCTATTTTGATGATTTTGTTGTTCGGGTCGCTCCTGATCACGATCCACCTGTCGGAAAGCATCGCGACGAAGCGACTAAGAGCATTGGCGCTACAGGGGCTACGACGCACTCCCTCGCGGTAGGATGATATTCCGGCACACGAAATCCCAGATCCAATCGCGGACGACTACCATATCCGTGACCCTATCCTCCGACAGATCGATGGTGACCGTCCGCAACGGCGTTGTCCATCTGCATGGCATCGCCACCAGCGACCCTGCGCGTGAGTCAACCATCGTGGCCGCGGAGAACACCGCCGGCGTCAAGAAGGTGTGCGATCCCCCTGCTTCGTGGATACCTACCGGCCTCTACGTCGAATCTCCCAAGGACGTGAAGGCTGCGAGCTGAAGTACCAGCAGCTCAGAATGATTGTTTGGCCCGCATTGTCCGGCTCGCCTCGCGGGCCATCTAGAGATCAAACACGTCGCCTAGTCGCGGCAGCTCGACCCGCTGTCCGTCCAAGTGCGCAGCGAGCGCCTGCATTGCGGGCTCCTCGCCATGGACCAGGAACGTTGCCTCGCATCCCTCGACCGCGCGTCGCCATGCCAGCAGCTCCTGCTGGTCCGCGTGCGCGGAAAATCCGTTGATCGTGTAAATCGTGCTGCGAACCGCAATGTCTTCGCCGAACAGCCGCACGGACTTGGCCCCATCGATGATCTGCCGCGCAATCGTTCCCGCGGCGGCATATCCGACGAACACGACCGCCGATTCCTTGCGCCAGATATTGTGCCTGAGGTGATGGCGAATTCTGCCACCCGTACACATCCCGGATCCGGCCACGATGACAGCGCCACCGGTTATCCGGTTGATGGCGACCGAATCGGCGCTCTCGCGGACCAGATGCAGGTTTGCCGGATGCAGTGGATCCCGCCCTTCGCGAAACATGGAGGCAGCCTCGGGGCTGAGACATTCGAAATGCCGCTTGAATATCTCGGTCGCCGAGATCGCCATCGGCGAGTCCAGGAAGATTTGCATGGCCGGCGGCAGCCTGCTCCGCTCTATCCCCTGACGCAGGACATAGAGGATTTCCTGGGCGCGCTCGAGCGCGAAGGTCGGAATGATGACGTTGCCGCCGCGCGCCAGCGCGCCGCTGATCGCGCCGTAAAGCTCCTCGATCGAGTCTTTCAACGAGCGATGGCACCTGTCTCCATACGTCGATTCCATGACGACAATGTCGGCGCGAGCGGGAGGGCTCGGCAGCCGCAGCAGCGGACGACCGGCGTTGCCGAGATCGCCCGAGAACAGGACCGAACGCGTGCGGCCGTGCTCGGCAGCCTCGATCAGAATGCTCGCAGAGCCCAGGATATGGCCGGCATCGAAGAACGTCGCACGAAGTCCCTCTGCGAGCTGCAGCGGTTGTCCATATTCAGCTGTCCTTCCAAATCGATCGAAGCAATCGAGCGCATCCACAACGGTGTAGAGCGGCGACGGCGCTTCTTCTTTGCCCCGCCTGCGCCATTGGCGGGCTCTCCGCTGCGCGTCTTCATCCTGGAGATGCGCGGCATCGACCAGCACGAGGCGGGCTAGCTCGCGACTGGCCGCGGTCGTGATCACTTCGCCCCTAAATCCTCGCTTCGCGAGCAATGGAATCCTGCCGCAGTGATCCAGGTGGGCATGGGTCAGCAGAACATAGTCGATGGTTGCAGGATCGAACCCGAAGGCGGCGACGTTCTCTTCCACCAGGTCGCGGCTTCCCTGGAAAAGACCGCAATCGATCAGAATGCGTCGGTTCAGGCATTCGACCAGATGACAGGACCCGGTTACGGCTCGATCGGCGCCATGAAAGGATAACTTCACGATTCGACCTCTTGACCGATCGGCCTGCCCCGTGAGGCGTCGTCTCCGATCGGCAGAAGCGGCCGGCCGGCCGTCTCGTACCACCGCAGAATGCCTTGCCAGGCTTCCTCGGCGGACTCTGCAAACCAAAACAGGCCCCTGTCTTCCGGATCGATGACACCCTCGTCGACCAGGAAGTCCGGATCAAACGCGCGACGCCAGTACGACTCGCCGACCAGCACGACCGGCACCGGCGCGATCTTTCGGGTTTGCGCCAACGACAGCACTTCGAACAGCTCGTCCATCGTGCCAAAGCCGCCCGGGAATGCCACGAGCGCGCGGGCGCGCATCAGGAGATGCAATTTGCGCATCGCAAAATAGTGGAACCTGAAGCAGAGCTCGGGCGTGACATATGGGTTAGGGTCCTGCTCCTTCGGCAGGGTAATGTTCAGTCCGATCGATTGGGCCCCGACATCGTGCGCGCCCCTGTTGGCCGCTTCCATGATGCCCGGCCCACCGCCGGTCATGATCATGAGGCGGCCACCGATGGCCTTTTCGCTTGCGACACCGACGATCTGTCCGAACTCGCGCGCGATTCTGTAGTACTTGCTCTTCGCCGCAAGGCTCTGTGCCGTCTTGAGACGGCGCCGCAAGCCGACATCGTCGGGATTCAACGCGAGCGCATCAGCTATCGAGGCGACGGCCCGGCGCGCCGCCTGCGCCTCGCAAATGCGAGTGCTGCCAAAGGCAACGATCGTATGAGCGATCTGATGCTCCCGGAGCAGGGTCTCCGTCTTAAGGAAATCAAGTTGGAGGCGAATGCCGCGTGTGGCTTCGCTCTGCAGGAAATCTTCGTCCTGATCCGCCTCTTGATAGCTTGGCGATTGCAGGATTCCGCGCAGAGCGCCAAGCGCACGGCCGTCCTCTTCGGCGCCCCTGGGCTGCTCGCCCGTGAGTGCCGCAGTTCTGTCGACACGGTGGGCCGGCTTCGGGATCGAGCTCGGACCGTTTGATCGCAGACCGCCGTCGTCAATCATACGGCACCCTGCCGTCTGCTTTGGAGGGAGTGAGCGCCGCATCATGCTTCAGGACCTCACGAACGTCGTCGTCTTCCAACCGATCCAGAAGCCAGCAGTGATCGTCCGGCTTGTCGTATCCGACATCTGCTCCGTACTTTTCTTGTTGCTCGACGACGGGCAACTTCACTTGGTCAGTCATGGCAGGGCCTCGTCAGCAGTTGATGACGTTGCCCAGCATCCGCGACGGCCTGAACCGGCGCCTTGAGCAGGGTCAATTCTTAGGCAACGAGCGATAGGCGTTCTCGCCTTACTCGGCTTCTGGAACCAGAGGATGTGAGCTGACAGCGGACCGATCGTCTGTCCTCTGACATGGATCAATACGCGACAGCGGGCTGCCAATTAAAAGTCGGGGCAGACGGTCACCACTGGCTAGAAGGAGCGTCCTTTGTTCAAGAACATGCTGGCTCTGATTCCGACTGAACGGCCGGTCCGCCCCGTCGTGGATGGCTCGATTTCCCTTGCCGTCGCGTGCAGCGCACACATTTCCGCGTTGGCGATTGGTTATGAGTCGACCAGTATCCCGATCGCGGCAGTCGTATCTCCCGCGACCCCGATGGTTTTTGAGGAAGAGCGACTTCGTGCCATGGGCCGCGCGGAGAGCGCCACCAACGCGTTTGAGAGCGAGGTCAAGAAGACGGGTCTTGCCTACACTTGCCGTGCCATCAGCGAAATTCCCGCGGAGGCCATCTCATTCGCAGCAGCCGCCGCGCGAGTCTATGATCTGACCATCGTTTCCCAGCCCGACTTCGAACGATTTACGTTCGACAACGATCTGTCCACGGAAATCCTGTTCCAATCGGGCGGCCCCGTGCTGTTCATGCCCTGCACGTTCCGGGGGCCGCTTTCGCCACGACGTATCGGAATCTGCTGGGATGGAAGCCGCCTCGCCAGCCGTGCCTTGCGGGACGCAATGCCGCTGCTCAAGAATGCAGAAGCCATCACGATCACGACGATCGACGACTCGGCAATCATATCCGACGAGGCTAGTCCGGAGCGGCTGGTCCAGCAGCTGGCACGAATGGCCCTGTCAGCCAAAATCGTTAAGGTTTGCGCACAGCATTCAGAAATTCAGCCGACCCTTCTCTCGGTTGCAGCGGAGCTGAGTCTGGACCTTCTGGTGATGGGCGGCTACGGCCATTCACGCTTCCAGGAGAGGCTCCTCGGAGGGGTCACGCGAGAAATGCTGCAATGCATGCCCCTCCCAACGCTCATGTCGCATTGATCAATACGGTGAATTCCAGAAACACGAGGCGCTGCGCTATGGGCGCGCTCGCCGCCGGTTTATCGCTGGAATACTGCCGGCCACCGAACTGGGATATTCCGGCTGCTTCTCGCTCTTCTTGCGCTCGACTGGGAAACGCGCAATCGCGCGCTCCACAATTGCCCGCCGCGGCTTCCGCGTCAGTCGCCGTCGGATCGTGAGAGTATTCGTTCAAGCGCCAGGAGCAGCTGCGCGCGGCCAACGATGCCAACGACACGCGTATCCCGGAGAACCATGACTTGCAATATCTGATGCTTGTCCATTTCGGCAACGATTTCGTCCACAGTCGCACATTCGTCGACGCAAACGGGCTTGCGGCTCATCACAGCGTCAACGCTCAGGGCCCGGGTCCGCTCGCGGACCAGCCGCCCCTCCTCTCTGCTCAGCAGCCATTCGAGCCAAAAGCCCTCTGGCCAATGCACGCCGAGTTCGCGACGGTGAAGGAAATCGCCTTCGGAGATAACACCGACCAACGCCCCTGAGCCATCGAGCACAGGCAAGCCGCGCTGGCCGGTTTCCAGTAGTAAACGAACGGCGTCGAGCAATGGCGCGCCGGGTTTGATCGTCGCGAAAGACGTGCGCATGACATCCAAAGCGAACATGGCAAACTCCCCAGGGCTTCGTGTACGCGATGATTTGCCAGCATCGGCCAAAAACGACAGGCCGGGCTGACCTGGATCAATAGAGCCGTGCACTTTTGAAGCCGCTGGTTTCCCTGCAGGACCATTCGGAGCTGTCAGCTCATACGGGAATCGTCGTCGAGGATGCGGGTCCAGATTGGCCACGTCGGATGCTACTCGCAGACGCTCGCGGCTGTTGCGGCCCTGCCGGCGATACGCTGCATCCATGTAAGCTCGTAATCGGGAGAGAGGCGGCATCCACGGAGAATTTGACCGAGATCAAGCTATCAAACCAATATCTAGGTCAACCCCGCCTCAGGAGGCACAGATCGAACCATGGGTGAAAACTCTCTATCTGCGTTCGCACTCACGGTCACGCTCATCGAACTCACACCGGGACCTAACATGGGCTATCTCGCGGTGCTGGCCGCTTCGGCGGGTCGGAGAGCCGGTTTTGCCGCGACAGCTGGTGTCGCTTTCGGCCTGTTAGGAGTTGGGATCGCATCGTCGCTCGGCCTTGCAGCGATCGTGGCTACCTCCACCTCGCTTTACGAAACCCTCCGCTGGGGTGGCGCGCTCTACCTGCTATGGCTTGCCTGGCAAGGATGGCGTGATGCTCCGCAAGAGATAGCCAAGCCAGTCGAAGCGACGGCGCACACCAAATTCTTCCTCAGGGGCTTGATTACAAATCTCCTCAATCCAAAGGCCGGTGTTTTCTACCTATCGATTTTTCCAACCTTTATCGATGAGGCACGTCCACTGCCTCTGCAGACAGCGATTTTGCTGACGGCGTACGTCACGATAGCGACCGCGATTCATTCGGCTGTCGTCATTTCAGCAAACGCCATCCGGCCAAGCATCGAAAAGCGGGCAAGCACAATGCTCATAAGGCGGATAATGTCAGTGTTACTGGCCATTGTCGCAGCCTGGCTATTCTATACGACGAGACGGACCTACTCTTGAAATCGCTCTTGAGGCACTGCAGCCGCACAGTGTCTATCGTGTAGGCGACGCGAGCGCCTCCACAATGTGCCTTTCAATTTCCTCGACGGGAAGGCTCGTCAAATCCTTGGGAATCTCCGCAATGATGTGACGCTTGACATCGGGATGCAGTGTCGCCCGAAGCTGTGCCAGCGTGCGCGGCGGAGCGATGATGACAAGCGCCGTCGTCCTTTCACTGCGGACAATCTCCTCCGCAGCCCGCGCAACCCGCCTCGCAAATCGATACTCCTCGAGCTCGTGCCAGTTCGTCGGCTCGACGGCTCCCCGCCGACCGGAAACGATCCCCTTGATGAAGTGCCCTGGGCGGTCCGTGCCTTGCAAATGCGTCGGCGGGTTCTGATCTTCAAACACAGCCTCCGCCTTAAGGTTGGGGAACCGATCGCCGCCTTCGTTGCGGAGCAACAACGCCTTGCGGCCATCTCCGACAAACACGAGCGCGTTTCTTGGAATTCCCGCCATTTCGACATCCTCCGCTTCAACGGGTCCTCTCTAGCGCCGGGGAACTCCGGATCGATTGATCGGGGTCAAATCACGCATGCGCGCGATCCCGCAGAATGTGACATCTTCCCGTCTACTGGGAGCACGATCATGCAAGCACGCGACGTCATGGTGTCACCCGTCATCACGGTGAACTCCAACGCAACGGTGCGGCAGGTTGCTTCCCTGCTGCTCCAGCACCGCATCAGCGCCGTCCCCGTTGTGGGCAGGGACAGCGAGCTCGTCGGGATCGTCACGGAAAGCGACCTGATGCATCGAACTGAAGCGGGCACCGAGCGCCCGTATTCGTGGTGGCTGCGGCTTCTCGTCGGAGACGCGCAAATGGCGTCCGACTACGTGAAATCCCATGCCGTCAGGATCGCGGACATCATGACCCGTAAGGTCGTGACCGCGGCGCCGGAGACGCCTCTGCATGAAATTGCAATGCTGCTCGAGAGGCACGGCATCAAGCGTGTCCCTATCGTCGATGAAACCGGCCACCTCCTCGGCATCGTCAGCCGAGCCAACCTGCTCCAGGCGGTCGCGAGCGCCCGGCCGAGGCTTGAGATATCACCCGCTGATTCCGTCATCAGGAAGAAATTGCTCCGCGAGCTTCGCGAGCAACCTTGGGCGCACACCTCCAATCTGACCGTGACCGTGCAGGACGGGGTCGTCGATCTGTGGGGATATGCGCCATCCGGTGCCGAGCGCGCGGCGATCCTGATTGCCGCGGAGGCAATCCCAGGCGTCGTCGCAGTGAACGATCATCTTCTGGAAACGCCAATCATGGTCTACTGATCCCAGTGCACGATTGAGCGGCCACCATCCAATCGACTAATCAAATCGGTCGCACTTCAACACGATCCGCGATCCCGCAAAGTGCCTAATTCATTCTGATGTAGAGACGATCGATGGCATCCGAGGGAATCGCCAAGCCAAAGGCGCGCTCGGATTTGGCCTCGCCGGTGCTGGCGGTAACAATGCCAATCACTTCGCCCCGCAGATTGAACAGCGGCCCGCCTGAACTGCCGCGATCCAGCAAGGCGTCGGTCTGAATGAGATCCCGGCAGGGGATGCCGGGCCACGAACGATGCAGAGCGCTGACAATGCCGAAGCTGACGCTCGGAGCGGATCCCGAGGAGCTGCCGACCGCAAGGACGAAATCCCCGGGCTCGGCGTCGATCGATCGACCGATGCGGGCTGCGGTCAGGCCGGAGGCCGAAATCCTCAGCATCGCCAGGTCATATCGCTCGTCGGCTACCAAGAGCGTGGCCTCAATCTGGCGCCCGTCCGACAATCGGACCACAAGTGTCGTGGCGCCGCTGACCAGATGATTGGTCGTTACGATCAATCCGGACTCCGCCTTGATGATGACGCCCGCACCATGCACGTTCTTCGTCGCGGGAGGCGGTCCATCGGGAAGCTCGGGACCAGAGTCCATTGACCGGGCGGCTGCCGCAGCCTCCGTGCTGGCCCTTATGCCGACGACGCTTTGGATAACCTTCCCGACCAGGGGTGCAAGTGTATGCACATCCCGGATTTCTCCTGCTTGCACCTGTCCGAGCCAGAGCAGGAGCATCCACATCATGACGACGATGGATAACGACGGGCGGCCGGCCCAATTCCTCGCCAACTTGCGGTAGAGCCTTTTCGGGTTCATCTCTTGCCCGCCCCGCACCATTCGACCGCGGCAATTGGCAGCGCGCCAGGCCGCTCCGCAGCAATAATTGCTTTCCACAATGCAGCGATGCTGCCCTGCGTGGCAGGCAGAATCGAGCAATGCCCTGCGGCGTCAAATTCACAGAACCGCACTGCCGGATCGTCACACATCTCGGAGAAAGCCTGATTGATGAGGTCGAGGCATTCGAACAGCTTGGTGATGTTCTCCAAACCGGCACGACGCTGAAGATCGAGGAGACGGAACGTCACGACCGGCGGCTCGCCGAAGGAGATCTCGGGATGGGCGAGCCCAAAGAACACCTCGACAGCAGATGGCGCCTGCCTAATTCGATTGAGAAGGTTCGCTGCCTGAGCTTCCGTGCAAGGAACCAGGCGAGGCGACGACGCTCCGGGTGCCGACCTTGGACCGAGGACCGCCGATATCTGCTGCTCAAGCCAGAGACGAACGGGAGCCGGCGCGTTCTGAATTTGCTGGGCATCGAGCATTATGCTGGTCATCGTTGATCCTCCGTTTTCCATGTGACCGTTAGCGACTTTGCTCGCAGCGGCCTTGATGGGGATCAATGATAGGAGGAGCCTAGACGCGCGCGTGCGGTTGCCGCCATCTATTGCAGCAGGTTGCGTTGCCGCAGCGGTCCCGCGCGCTTTCGCGGCCCGCTACTTTTGCTGAATGCGGTTCAGATAATCGATAATGGCAAGGATTCGTGTCCGCACGACGACCTCCCGCAAATCCCGGGAAGGATCGAGCGCGTCGTAGGCCGGATCGACAATGTGAGGCAAGCTCTTGACGGGGTTGAATCGTTCTCCCCAAATTGGCATCTCATGCGTGCCGTGCGCGGAAACTGTTCTCCGCCCGTCTATGGCTTCATAAACGGCGGTTATAGGAAAGACCCCGTTGTTGTTCTTGGCCAAGGCCGTCAAATCGGCAGGCGGCACCTTGAGCTGCTCAGCGACAGGTCCTTTGCCCTTTCCATCGACACCATGACAGCTTGCGCAGGAAGCTTGAAATTCCGCCTTGCCGACATCGGCATCTTCAGCGTGAGCAACCACGACGAAACCGGCGGTCAGACCGGCAATCATGAAAGATTTCAGGCCAAAGGCAATCATATCGTGCCCCAGTTTTTCAGGTAGGCCCATTTAGCGTTGTTGGCTTGGCCTTAGTTTGACGCAAGTCAATGCATCGTGCCTTCCCGGTGCCAGCGGCGCGGCGCCACTCGGGCCAGACAATAGGCAGGCATAGCCTTGCCGCCGCTGTCCGCTCGCTGAATTGGAAGCGGCAAGCTAGGCTCGATATGGGGGCGTCGGGTTGGAGCTAGGGACCCCTTGCCAATCACGAACTGTCGCCCTCTCAAGCATCAAGCGCTTCCCAGAGCGAGATTGCTACCTTGTCAATCGATTGCAGACCATTGATTCTCTTCAGAAGACCTTGGCCACGGTAATAATCGGCGAGCGGTCTGGTTTGCCCGCGATACTTCTCCAGGCGCACTCTCAGTGCAACTTCGGTATCGTCTGCTCGTGCGAAGCCGCTAGCTTTTGCTTCGTCCGCCCGCTTGAGGATGCGCCCTAACAGAGCGGCTTCGTCAACGTCCAGTTCCAACACGCGGTCAATTCGAAGGTCTGCCGCCCGCAAAATATCATCGAGTGCTGCGGCCTGGGCAATCGTGCGGGGAAAACCGTCCAAAATAAACCCAGATTTGGCATCGGGCTGCGATATGCGCTCGGCAACGATGGCCACGACAAGGTCGTCGGGAACAAGTTCGCCGCGTTCTATCGTCGCCCTTACCTTTGTCCCGATTGGTGTTCCTTCGGATACCGCCGCTCGCAACATGTCGCCGGTCGACAGTTGGGGAATGTCCAGGCGCTTGGCAAGACGAGCCGCCTGAGTCCCTTTCCCTGATCCAGGAGCTCCCAACAGAACTAATCTCACAACATTGTCTCCGTAGGTTCTAGTGTTTCTGCGCCCCGCCAAGTCATCCCTTACGCCGGCGCGCCCTTCTTGTTCTGACGGTTCTGCACGAGGTCGTCGACCACAGCTGGATCGGCCAGGGTCGAGGTGTCGCCGAGGCTCGACGACTCGTCCTCGGCGATCTTGCGCAGGATGCGGCGCATGATCTTGCCGGAGCGGGTCTTGGGCAGGCCGGGCGCGAACTGGATCAGGTCCG
>NZ_JADYVV010000052.1:0-66019 GCF_020194035.1 Bradyrhizobium sp. BRP56 | reverse complement strand
ACCCGAGGTGCTCCCTGACAAAGGCCACGCCTCGTTCTACACCGATTCCATCAAACCAATCAGCAGGGACCAAACACCTTGCGGGGGAGGGTGGGGGTGGGGGCTCTCTCCACGAGTCGCATCGCGGAGAGAGCCCCCACCCGCATCGCATGAAATGCGATGCGACCTCCCCCGCAAGCGGGAGAGGTGCAGTGAGTCTGCCGTTGACGCGATGCAGCCTAACTTCGTCGCCGCTGGTGGATCTATCCGCTCCGCGCGCGACGCCCCTCGATCGGATAGGCGGGGTCGTTGAAGCCCGGCGTCGAGGGATGGCCGGTGACGACGAGGCGGTCGATCAGGGCTTCGTCCTCGGCGGTGAAGCGATAGTCGAGCGCGCGGATGTAGTCGTCCCATTGCGCTTCGGTGCGCGGCCCCGCGATCACGGCGCTGACGAACGACGAGTTCAGTACCCAGGACACCGCGAACTGCCCGGCGGTGATGCCTTTGCTCTCGGCGTGGCGCTTGATCTCCTGCGCGAGCTCGAGCGATTCCGGCCGCCACTCGGTCTGCATCATGCGCTTGTCGTTGCGCCCCGCACGCGTGTCCGCGGGTGGCGCCGCGTCGGGCGCGTATTTGCCGGTAAGCACGCCGCGCGCCAGCGGGCTATAGGGCACGATGCCGAGCCCGTAATAGGCGCAGGCCGGGAAATGCTCGACCTCCGGCATCCGGTTCATCGCATTGTAATAGGGCTGGCTCGCGACCGGACGGTCGATGCCGAGCCGGTCGCAGATGTTGCAGATCTCGGCGACGCGCCAGGCGCGATAGTTGGAGACGCCGAAATAGCGCACCTTGCCGGCGCGGATCAGGTCGCCCATCGCGCGCACCGTCTCGTCGAGCGGCGTAGTGTGGTCTTCCTTGTGCAGATAGTAGACGTCGATGTAGTCGGTGCCGAGCCGCTTCAGGCTCTCGTCGGCGGCCTGGAACACCCAGCGACGCGACAGCCCGCCGTGGTTAGGATCGTCGCCGATTGGATTGGCGAGTTTTGTCGCGAGCACCCAGTTCGACCTTCTGTTCGAGATCGCGCGTCCGACGACCTCCTCGGACTTGCCGCCATTATAAGCGTCGGCGCTGTCGATGAAGTTGATGCCGGCCTCGCGCGCCTTCGCCACGATCCGCGCCGAGGTCGCCTCGTCGGTCGGTCCGCCGAACATCATGGTGCCGAGGCAAATCGGCGAGACCTTCAGGCCGCTGCGGCCAAGCTGGCGATATTGCATCGGACTTTCCCTTCCTGCGGTCATTCCGGGGCGATGCGCAAGCATCGAGCCCGGAATCTCGAGATTCCGGGTCTGGTCCTTCGGACCATCCCGGAATGACAAAGGATCAACTCTCGTTCTTCAAAATCTTGAACACGCCGTTGGCCATCGCGATACAGCGCTTGTCGACGGTTACCTCGGCCGTGATGAAGATCAGGCTGCGGGTCGAGCGTACCACGCGCGGCCGCGTCGTCAGGATCTCGCCGATCTTGCCGGCCTCGACGAAATGGGTGTCGAGCTGCACGGTTGCAAGCGTCGGCTTGCCCGAGACGTAGCGTGCGGCCATGCCGCAGGCGCGGTCGGCGAAGGTCATGATCACGCCGCCCTGCATGAGGCCGCGGCGATTGTGGTGCTTGTCCTCGGTGATCAGCGCGAGTTCAAGCGCGCCGTCCTTCAACCGTTCCCACAACGGGCCGATCAGCGTCAGGAAGCCCGTGGTTTCGGCGATCTTCCAGCCGTCGGATTTGAGTTTGTCCGCGGCCTTGGCCGTCATGAGGAGGGGTCCGTTGCTTGCTGATGATTGATCGCAGGAGGCATGTGGTCCGAGTCATTTCATCAAACGCTGTTGTGTTGTAGTCAAGGTCAATGGCCCGCACATTTGACGATGCCACCCGGCGGAATATCGCAGAGCTCTGTGCCGCATTCGCACGCCTGGCGCCGGCGGACGCCGCGCCGACGCTGAAGCGCGCGGCGGTCGCGATCGCGCTGACCGAAGGCGACGACGGCGGCGGCACGGCGTTCCTGTTGACCCGCCGCAGCGCGCGCCTGCGCGCCCACAGCGCGCAATGGGCGCTGCCGGGCGGGCGCTGCGATGCCGGCGAGACGCAGGCCGAGGCCGCGCTGCGCGAGCTGCATGAGGAGCTCGGGCTCGCGCTGTCGGAGCGCGACGTGCTCGGCATGCTCGACGATTATCCGACGCGGTCCGGCTATCTGATCACGCCGGTCGTGGTCTGGGCCGGTGCGCATGCGGCGATCACGCCGAACCCGGACGAGGTCGCCTCCGTCCATCGCATCGGCCTCGATGCGATCGAGCTGGAGGACGCGTTCAGCTTCGCCACGATCCCGGAAAGCTCGCGCCGCGTGATCCGCTTCCGGCTCGGCGGCCAGCAGATCCATGCGCCGACCGCCGCGCTGATCTATCAATTTCGCGAGGTGCTGGCCGGCCGCAGCACCCGCGTCGCCGAACTGGAGCAGCCGGTATTCGCATGGAAGTAGCGACGATGACGCTATTTGTGACGCCGCTTGCGGGCGTTCATCTTCATTGATTTCCCCTGCGCACCAGGCGAATGCGCCGTGGCCTCCGGTTCCGGAGGCGCCCGCGACACATTCTCGTAACAGGTGAGGCGTGAACGCGTATCCGGAAACGACCCGCAGTCCGGACGCTCGGCGCGCGCCGGTGCGGCGAGCGTCAAAGCGCAGGCGGCGGCGAGCCAGAGTGCCATTCTCATCGCGATCTCCAAGGCTTTCCTCGGAGAACACCGCATTGTGGCGAATATTCTGCATCGATCGCGGCATCCGGCCGCTGCGATCCGGACAATTCCGGGCTGACTTCGCGGCCGTGCTTGCTACAACGAGGCCATGCGCCCGCAATTGATTCGCCTGTGCCATGGATTTGTCGCGCTCGCGCTCGCCGCCGGCGCGCCGTCCGTATCTGCCGGCGAGGCCGGTCCGCTGCCGCCTTCCGTCGCCAATGCGATGGCGCAGGCATCGCCGCAGGCGATCATGGAATATCGCCGCAAGCTGCAGGAATATCAGGAGGCGCGCGCTGCCTTCGAGCAGGACGCGAGCGCCTATTGGAACGCGATCGCCGAGAAGAGGCGCGGCCGCAATGCCAAGCGGCGCGACCGCGTGCAGATCTCGCTGGACGATTACGTGCTGCAGCAGCCGCCGGTCTATGAGGGTCCGAAGCGGCCGGTCAATCCGGCTCCGGAAGAAGAGGAAGGCAAGCCGCCGCGTCCGCCCAAGACGCTTCCGGTGGCCTCGGATCTGGTCAGGGCGGCGGCCGAGCAATTCCAGTTCACGCCGCAGCGGCCGGCCAGCGAGGTCGAGTTCAAGCGCGCCTATGCGCGTTACGCGCGCGCCGCGGGGCTGACGCCGGAGCAGGCGGTGCGGGTCTATTCGTTCGAGACCGGCGGCACCGGCACCTACGACGTGCAGGCGGGCATCGAGCACGGCGGCAAGCGCGCGATCTCCACCGCGATGGGCTACAACCAGCTGCTCACCACCAACACCGTCGAACTATTGGCCGAGCAGGGCCATGAATTCGTGCGGGACCTGACCGAGCGGGTTGCGAGGACGCAGGGGCCCGCGCGCAAGGCGATGGAGCACAAGCTCGCGGTGCTGAAGAAGATGGTCGCGTTCACCCGCACCGTGCCCGACGACTGGTCGGCGCATGCGCGCCTCGCCGATACGCCGCAGGGCTGGGCGTGCCATGCCATGGTGCTCGACATCGATGTCGGCCCGATGCTGCAGACCCACAAGCTGCTGACCTCGGTGATCTTCGCCCGCAACAAGGGCTACAGCCGGCCGCTGACGGCGGCCGAGCTCGAGATGATGAACCTGACCGGCGACGGCACCGGGCTCGACATGGTGACCATGCCGCAGGCGATGCGCGAGCAGGTGCCGACCGCGAATTTCTTCCAGCGCTCCGGCTACGAGCGCAACCCGGTCGCCATCCGCCACAACACGGTGGCCAGGCTGCTTGCCGTCACCAATGAGCGGATGGATTTCAACAGCAACAAGCCGGGCGCGAAGGAATTGGCCGCGACGTTCTGACGCCTGCCGAAAACCGCTAGGGCATTTTCGGTTCTGATTGAATCAGAACCGAAGCCCTAGACTCTTCTTGACGCGTTTTCTTGACGCGGACCGGCGTCCACTTCGCTCGAAAACGCTCTAATTCGAGCCGAACTTGAACTTGCCGTCGCCCTCGAGATAGGGCCCGGAGCGCATGTAGAGCTGGCCGTTCTGGCCGATGAAGAACAGCGTCCCCTTCGGCACCTTCTTGGCGCCCTTCAGCAGCGTGCCGGCGTTGTTGGTGCCCATCTTGTAGGACCAGGTCTTGCCGTCCTTGTCATAGGCGTAGCCCATGTCGGGCTTCAGCTCCCACGGCGCAGCCTCCTGCGCGAACGCGCAGGTCGTCAGCGCGGCAAACGCCGCAGTCGCAATAAAAGTCTTGGTCAAAAAATGCGTCATGATCCACCTCCGGCCGAGAAAACGGCGTCGTCCCCACATTTTTGAACAAATCACGAACGATGTTCGCGCGTCAATACGACAATCGGCGCGACCGCTCGCGGATCGGCGACTTTGTGATTTCCCGCATCAAGCTTGGCGACTATTTTCGCGTTACCGTTTACAAGCGCTTTGATTGCCGGAAACACTACCTTGGGATGATCAGGATGAACCACGTCATGAAGATCGGAATCGGTGTCGCTCTGTCGTTCATGACGCTGGCGTCAGTCGCGCAGGCGGACGAGTTCAGGCTCTCCAACAACCAGCGGATCTCCTGCAGCCGCGGCCTGTCCGCCGGCAAGCTCAATACCGCGACCTGCAAGTCCTACGCCTACCTGTTCAACGCCAAGACCTCGGAATACTTCCGCTGTCAGGTCTCGCTGGCGCTGACGCGGGACAACAAGGAGGTCATCAACGTGCAGGCCGACGGCGGCTGCACCAAGAAGCCGCGCATCTTCGAGACCGACGGCAATTACACGTTCGATGCCACCGAGACCGAGCCGCCGAACACCAACTCGTTCTTCGGTCCGGGCGGCTATGCGATCTGGGCAAGCGACGTCAACACCCAGAAGATCCGCGGCTGCATCACCATCTCGTCCGGCCTCGGCTCCGACATCTCGAAATGCCTCGACATGACGTTCCAGTGACGGCGGCGCGGGCCGCGTGATGCGCAAGCTGCGCCCGGCTCCGCTGTGCCGCTCCTGGCTGTTTCTCGAAGGCGCCAACGAGGACGTGCTGCAGCACGCGGCCGCCAGCGGCGCCGACGTGCTGATCCACGAGCTTGAGGATTTTACCCCGCCATCGCTGCGCCCGAAGGCGCGGGCCTTGGCGGCCGAGCTCTACGCGGCCTGGCGCGACCAGGGCGTGATGGTCGCGGTCCGCGTCAATCCGCTGGACCAGGACGGCATCGACGATCTCGCCGCCGTGATGCGCGGACGTCCCGATTTCGTCGCGCTGCCGAAGGTCGCAGAGCCGGACCATGTCGTCAGGCTTGACGAGGCGGTGACGCGGTTCGAGCGCGACTACGGTATCGCCGAGGGATCGACGTCGCTGCTGCCGAATATCGAGTTCGCGCGCGGTCTGGTGCAGACCGGTGCGATCGCCATGGCGAGCCGGCGCGTCATCGGTTGCCTGATGGCCTCCGAAGACCTCGCCGCCGATCTTGGTGCCGAGCGCGGCAGCGACGGCCTGGAGCTGGCTTACGCGCGGCAGCGCTTCATCGTCGAATGTCGTGCCGCTGATGTCGTCGCGGTCGATTGTCCCTACACCTGGAGCGACGCTGAAGGCGTCGAACGCGACACGATCTGGGCGCGGCGGCTGGGTTACGCCGCAAAGAGCCTGGTCGATCCCGCGCATGCCTCGATCGTCAACGGCGTCCTGACGCCGAGCGAGGAGGAGATGCGCCGGGCGGGCAGGATCGTCGCGGCGTTCGAAGCGGCGCGGACAAAGGGCTTTGGGCGCGTCGAACTTGACGGCTCGCTGCTCGAGGTCCCGACCTATTCCAATGCAAAACGCCTGATCGCGCGCGGCGAAGCGCTGCGCGCAGTCGATCGTGACGTTCGAGCTTGACGACGCCGCGCCTCAGGAGGCCGGCTCTTTCTCCGAGAAGTGCATGCGTGAGCGGGCGAACTTCTTGACGCCCATCGGCTTGCCGAACAGGTAGCCCTGGACCTGATCGAAATCCATCTCGTGCGCGGCGAGAAAGTCCGCGCGCGTCTCGACCCCCTGGGCCACGACCTGCGCGTCGTTGTCGTGGGCCAGCTCCACGACACGCCGGCACACCGTCTGCTTCAGGCGCTGATCCGCGCAGCCGGTGACGAATTGATGGTCGACCTTGAGCTGGACGAACGGAAAGTTCGGCAGTCCCAGCAAAGACGGCCAGTTCGCGCCGACATTGTCGATCGAGATGCCGATATTGTGCAGTCGAACGCGCCGGGCGACATCGATCGCCAGATCCAGATGATCGACCACGTCGGTGCTGTCGATCTCGATCAAGAGGCCCGCGAACGCCGCATGATCCGGCATCCGGTAACAGAGCTCGCGCACGGCATGATCGTCGGCGAGGAAGGAGATCGGCAGGTTGATCGAGAGATTGACCGGCCCGGTCTGCTCGAGGAGATAGCGCCAGTCCTCGATTGCGCGCTCGATCACGAACTCGGACAGCGCATGAAAATGCGGATCGCTTTCGTCCGGAATGAAGTAGGCCGGCGGCACGACGCCCCAGGCCGGATGGCGCATCCGGATCAGCGCCTCGGCGCCGCTCGGCACCAGCGTCCGGAGATGAATTTTCTGCTGATACCACAGCTCGAGCCAGCCGGCCTTCAGCGCTTCGGGCACGTCCACCGCCGGGCTCGGCGCGGGTTCAAGCGGCATCAACGACGCAAGACTGTCGCGAAGGGTCCCGGCGCTGAACGGCGTCGAGAGCGCCGGCAGCATGGCGATGCCGTACTCGTCGCCGATTTGCCGGACCGCCTTGACGATGATCGAGTCCGGCTGCCCGATGACGAGGACCTTGCCGCCATAGTCCTTTCTCACCAAAGTCTCGAGAATTTTACTGACTTCGATGCCGTCCACGGACACGCCGAGCACCAAAAGATCGGGCCGTTCCGCGTCCAGAACGGTGTCGAGTTCCAACGCCTGGCTGCATTCACTGGTGATGAAGCCGAGGTCCTCCAGCGCTTCGGCGAGGAAGGTCCGAAGGTGTTTTTTGCTGTCCGCAATGCATGCGCGTGGGGTCAGCTTGCGATGTCCGAACCAGCCGGCTCGCGTGCGTTCGATGTGACTGATGTGATTCATGCCCCGCCTTATCCGTAATTACCCCGGCTTGACTCGTACATCCTAGAGCGGCGGCAATCATGGAAATTTCTGGTTCATACATTGATTGCCTCGCTAACCTTAAAGGATTCAATTCGATTCAAATCACGCTGGAATCGCGACGTCTCACCGCTGTTACACGTGCAACAAATGCGTCATCTGACATTCATAAGCGCGATCGCGTCCGACTTTGCGCATCGACGGAAACACTGTGCGCGTGTGTCATCGAGAGACGGCGTTAATGACTGTGTTGTCGCGTCGACGCAGACGCGGAATTGCGTCATTGTCGGACATCAGGTCGCATCATGCGGAGTGCTGCGTGGAGCGCCGATGGCGAATCAGATCACCCGTTTTGTGATGCCAATGCAGATGTGCGTGACGTCGTCGTTGCCGCTCGCAACGTCTCCGGCATCAACGCGCAGTAGCCGATCAGCGCGGCACAAGCGACGGCTGCAAGGAACAGGAATGCAGCAACAATGAATCCGGCGACAGCGGTGCTCGGGCCGACAGCTGGGGCCGCAAGCCGATCTTCGCTGCTTCGTTGCGGCCGGTCCGTGCCGCGAACGCTTTGGGTCCGACAATGACGAGTGTCACCGCGGCGATCGCCGGCGCGAATACCGAGCCGTTAGCGGCCGCCAGCGCCCGGGTCGCGGCAACCAGCTCGAAGCGGTCGCCCGGTCGCGCGGAGAGTTCCCGCGCAGGTAAAGTGGTGTTGCTATCGGGGATTTCCGCCGCGCATGCGTCATTTGGATGGGTTGACCCGGCGGGGGTGTCCGGCCAATTTCCGGCCGGCTTAAGGGGAGAATAATACTCATGAATTCCAAGTTGATGGCTGCTGCGATCGTGGCAGCCAGCGTTTTGTCCGCGCCTGTCGCACAGGCCGAGCAGTTCATTAACGTGCTCACCGGCGGCACCTCCGGCGTCTACTATCCGCTCGGCGTCGCGATGGGGAAGATCTACGGCGACAAGATCCCGGGCGTGAAAACCCAGGTGCAGGCGACCAAGGCCTCGGTCGAGAACCTGGTGCTGCTGCAGCAGGGCCGCGGCGAGATCGCCTTCACGCTCGGCGATTCGCTCAAAGCCGCCTGGGAAGGCGACGCCGAAGCCGGCTTCAAGAACAAGCTCGACAAGCTGCGCACCATCGGCGCGATCTATCCGAACTACATCCAGATCGTCGCGACCGCCGAGAGCGGCATCAAGACGCTGGCCGATCTCAAGGGCAAGAGCCTGTCGGTCGGTGCGCCGAAGTCCGGCACCGAGCTCAACTCGCGCGCGATCCTCGTGGCCGCCGGCATGAGCTACAAGGATCTCGGCAAGGTCGAGTACCTGCCGTTCGCCGAATCGGTGGATCTGATGAAGAACCGCCAGCTCAACGCCACGCTGCAGTCCGCCGGCCTCGGCGTCGCCTCGCTGAAGGACCTCTCGACCTCGAGCGAGATCACCGTGGTCGCCGTGGCGAAGGAGACCGTCGACAAGATCGGCCCGCCCTTCGTCTCCGTGATCATCCCGGCCAACACCTATACCGGCCAGGACAAGGACGTGCCGACCGCTGCGGTCGTGAACTACCTCGTGACCTCGAGCGCGGTGTCGGACGATCTCGCCTATCAGATGACCAAGCTGGTCTACGAATCGCTGCCGGAACTCGCCAACGCCCACGCCGCGGGCAAGGAGATCAAGCTCGAGGCCGCCGCGACCGGCAGCCCGGTGCCGCTGCATCCCGGTGCGATCCGCTATTACAAGGAGAAGGGCCTGATCAAGTAAGGCCGGTTACGCTTCGAGGGTGTCATGGCCGGGCTTGACCCGGCCATCCATCTTTCTAAAGAGCTCATTTTTCGATGGATGCGCGGGTCAAGCCCGCGCATGACGTGCGGGGGACGCGGCCCAAGCGCCACGCAGGTACTATGGACGTCGCGGACACGGCGGGGGACTGATCATATGCAGCAGCAGGTTGAGGGCGAGCAGCCCGTCAAGGTCGAATTCGACAATTTCGAGCATGGCTTTCCGGAAGGCTTTGGCCCGGGTGCCTGGGGGCATCTGGCCTATGCCATCGGTCTCGCCTTTGCGGTGTTCCAGCTCTATGTCGCGGCCTTCAACTACCTGCCGAGCCAGGTGGTGCGCGGCGTCCATGTCGGCTTCCTGATCCTCCTGACCTTCGGCCTGATCGGCAATTTTACCGCCAAGACCGATTTCGGCCGCGCGGTGAGCTGGATCGTCGGCGCCGCCGGCTTCCTCTGCGGGCTCTACCAGTGGATCTTCTATGCCGACCTGATCGCCCGCGACGGCGATCCGACCAACATGGACCTCGCCGTCGGCACGCTGCTCGCGGTCCTGATCTTCGAGGGCACGCGGCGGCTGATGGGCGCGGCGCTGCCGCTGATGTGCGGCGCCTGTCTGCTCTACTGGTTCTTCGGCCAATATCTGCCGTCGCCGTTCAATCACCGCGGCTATGACTTCGACCAGATCGTCACCCATCTCTCGTTCGGCACCGAAGGCTTCTACGGCGTGCCGATCTACGTCTCGGCGACCTACATCTTCCTGTTCATCCTGTTCGGCTCGTTCCTGGAACGCGCCGGCATGATCCAGCTGTTCACCGACGTCTCGCTCGGCCTGTTCGGCCGCACCCGCGGCGGCCCCGCCAAGGTCGCGGTGTTTGCTTCGGGCATGATGGGCACGATCTCGGGTTCGGGCGTCGCCAACGTCGTTACCGTCGGCCAGTTCACGATCCCCTTGATGATCAAGTTCGGCTATCGCCGCGCCTTCGCCGCCGGCGTCGAGGCCACCGCGTCGATGGGCGGCCAGATCATGCCGCCCGTCATGGGCGCGGTCGCCTTCATCATGGCCGAGACGCTCGGCGTGCCCTATTCGGAGATCGTCAAGGCCGCGGTGATCCCGGCGATCCTCTACTTCGCCTCGGCGTTCTGGATGGTGCATCTGGAAGCCGGCAAGCACGGCCTCGTCGGCATGAAGCGCTCGGAGATCCCGAGCGCCTGGAAAGCGCTGGTGGCGCGCTGGTACCTGGTGTTGCCGCTCGCGGCGCTGGTCTACATGCTGTTCGAGGGCTTCACGCCGCTCTATGCCGGCAGCATGGGACTTGCGCTCACGGTCGCGCTGATCCTCGGCGCCAGCATCACGCTCGGCTTCTCCAACACCGTCGTACGCTACATCTTCTGGATCGGCCTCGCGCTGGTGGTCGCCGCGGTGTCGCGCCACGGCATCGAGATCGTTCCGGTCGCCAGCGTCGTCGCCGGTCTCATCGTGATCGCGGCGATCACCCGCGGCGGCCGCGCCACCCTGAAAGCCTGTCGCGACTCGCTCGCCGACAGCGCCAAGTCGGCGCTGACGGTCGGCATGGCCTGCGCCATCGTCGGCACCATCATCGGCATGATGACGCAGACCGGCGTCGGCACCATCTTCGGCAGCTGGATCATCGGGCTCGGCGCCAAGAGCCTGTTCCTGGCGCTGATCATGACCATGCTGCTGTCCATCCTGCTCGGCACCGGCATCCCGACGATTCCGACCTACATCATCACCGCGGCGCTGGCCGCGCCTGCGCTCGCCAAGCTCGGCGTGCCGCTGATCGCAAGCCACATGTTTGCGTTCTACTACGGCATCATGGCCGACCTCTCGCCGCCGGTCGCGCTCGCGGCCCTGGCTGCGGCGCCGATCGCGAAGGAGAACCCGGACAAGATCGGCTGGGAGGCGATGCGGATCGCGCTGGCCGGCTACGTCATTCCGTTCATCTTCGTCTATTCGCCGGCGCTGATGCTGCAGACCGGGGATCCGATGCAGGCGCAACTCGGCTTCTACGGCGCGGTGGCGCTGGCGACCTTCAAGGCTCTGGTGGCGATCGGATTGTTCGGCATCGTCGCGATCGGCTTCCTGTTCACGCGGCTGACCTTCATCGAGATCCTGGTCGCCTTCGGCGCCGCGCTCTGCCTGCTCGGCGATTTCCCGTTCTCGGATACAGCGGGCTTCACGCTCGCCGCTGCTGTCGTGCTGTGGCAATGGCGGCAGCGTCCGCGCAATGCGGTGGCGGCGGCTTGAGCCTCTGCCTCGCATCCGCGGGTATCGTGAAGGCGCTGTCGATCGCGGCCTTCACGCTCGCCTGGACGCATTCGATCGAGAAGAGCGCCTGGCAGGAGGACTGGCTGGTCACGCCGGCCGGGCTCACGCTGCAACAGGCGCGCGTCAAGGGCACGGGCGCCGGCATGGAGCCGCCGCCGGAGGCGCGCCTTGTCGATGGCTGGTTTCAATGGTCGCCCCCGCCGGCGCCAAGGGCGGAGGTCGTGCTCGGCAATTCCGGCGCCGCGGGCGAATGGCACCTGTGCCAGGAAGGACGCTGCCAGACCTTATCGGAGATTATCGGGCATCCGATCGGTGCTAATGTCACGACGATGAGTGTTTGCGAGAATCCGTAGTAAGTATCCGTAGCCCGCATGAGCGGAGCGATATGCGGGGGATAGCGCTCCCGGATATCGCTTCGCTCATCCGGGCTACAGTCACGACAAGAACAACAAGGGAGAACAGGCGATGGATCGGCTCAAGGGCAAGGTTGCGATGGTGGTCGGGGCGGGCTCGATCGGGCCCGGCTGGGGCAATGGCAAGGCGACCGCCGTCACCTTTGCGCGCGAGGGCGCCAGCGTCTTCTGCGTCGATCGCAACGGCGCGGCGGCCGAGGAGACCGTCGGCATCATCACCGGGGAGGGCGGCAAGGCTGCCGCATTCACCGCCGATGTCTCGCGTGCCGGCGAGGTCGAGGCGATGGTCGCGGCCTGCCTGAAGGCCTATGGCCGCATCGACGTGCTCGACAACAATGTCGGCATCGCCGAGGTCGGCAGCGTGGTGGAAGTTGCGGAAGCCGAGTGGGACCGCGTCTTCGCGGTCAACCTCAAGAGCGCCTATCTGTCGATGAAGCACGTCATTCCGGTCATGATCAAGCAGGGCGGCGGCTCGATCATCAACATCTCCTCGATCGCCTCGATCCGCCATGTCGGCATTTCCTATGTCAGCTACAACGCGAGCAAGGCCGCGATGAACCAGATGACGCGGTCGACCGCGGTCGAGTTCGCGTCGAAGCATGTGCGCGTCAACGCGATCCTGCCCGGACTGATGAAGACGCCGATGGTCGCGCATTCGGCCGGGCTGGCGCGGAGCTACGCCAAGGGCGATGTCGAGGCGATGTGGCGCGCCCGCGACGCGCAGGTGCCGATGGGGCATATGGGCGACGCCTGGGACGTCGCCAATGCCGCGCTGTTCCTGGCGTCGGACGAGTCGAAATACGTCACCGGCATCGAGCTTGTGGTCGACGGCGGCATCACCTCCAAGTCGGGTGCTTGAAGTCGGGCGCCTGAGCAGCGAACTTCGCTTTACCTCGCCCCGCGTGCGGCAGGGCAATCGCATATGGAATGAACCGATTCTTCCGCGCCGTCATGGCCGGGCTTGTCCCGGCCATCCACGTCTTTTCTTCGCGTGGAAACGAAGACGTGGATGCCCGGGACAAGCCCGGGCATGACGAGTTTGTGGGAACTCCGATCGCCTCAAACGGCCATATGCGATTGCCCTACCGCGTGCGGGGAGAGGTCGGAATGCATCGC
The DNA here is from genome assembly GCF_020194035.1 of Bradyrhizobium sp. BRP56. NCBI lineage: Bacteria > Pseudomonadati > Pseudomonadota > Alphaproteobacteria > Hyphomicrobiales > Nitrobacteraceae > Bradyrhizobium > Bradyrhizobium sp. BRP56. The sequence continues at coordinate 53,091 of NZ_JADYVV010000052.1, read as the reverse complement.
TAGATGCATTCCGGGTGAGGGGGATTCTCCGCAAATGCAGCTATCGCCGGTTACGCGGAGACAGCCCCTCACCCCAACCCTCTCCCCGTAAAGAACGGGGAGAGGGAGCGCAGTGCTGTCGCGGCGGCTATTCATCCTAACCTCATGGCGCTTTAGGCCTCCACGCTGAGCTCGGCGCGGTCGAGCTCTTCCTCGACCAGATGGAATGCGTCGTCGCCGATCGCCTCGATGCGGCGCAGATTGAGCAATGCCTGACGTGCCGCGGCGATGGCGCGGCGGCGCAGCGGATCCGACGGCAGCTCGCGTGAGGTCAGGCCGCCGTCGGGATCATTCTCGGCGCGCAGCAGCACGGCGCGATATTCGAGCCGCAGGATCTCGGCCTCTTCCGACGGGTCGGCGTCGATCTCGTCGAGCGCGGCGCGAAACACCACGCCGCGGGCATGGGCCGCCTCGCGTCCGACCGGATCGTCGTCCGCGAAATTCAACGCCAGGATCAACGGCCGCAGCGTCAGTCCCTGGATCACGAGCGAACCGAGCACCACGGCAAACGCCGTCAGCAGGATCAGATCGCGATACGGAAACCATTCAGGCAGCGCAAACGCCGCCGCCAGCGTGACGATGCCGCGCATGCCGCACCAGGATACGATGAAGCCGCGCTTCAAGGTCGGCACGGCGTCCACCACATGGGCGGGCAGCAGGTTGCGCGCCTTCAGTGTGCGCAGCAGCGCGCCGTAGGGCATTACCCAGAGGATGCGGGCGAGGATCACGACGGCGAGGATCGCGGCGGCAAAGCTGCAATATTTCCACCGCACCTCGTCGTCGAGTCCGGACCAGATCGGGCGCAACTGCAGGCCGATCAGCATGAAGGCGAGCACGTTGAGCACGAACACGACGGTTTCCCAGACCGCGTAGGACGACACGCGCAGCCGCGCCGATGTGCGGGCCGGCGCGGTGCGCGAGATGGTGATCGCATAGGCGATGATGGTGAGGATGCCGGACAGCCCGAGATGCTCGGCGATGATCCACACCATGAAAGTGCCGCCGAACTGCGTGATGATCGCGCTCGGCGCCTCGGTGATGCGACGCGTGATCATCATCCAGACTTGCGCGAACAGGAAGCCGGCGGCGAGGCTGCCGACCAGCGCAATCGTGATGGACGGCACGAACTCGCGGATCTTCATGTGCTCGGCGGCGACGAGGCCGACCGCGACGCGATAGATCAACAGCGCGCTGGCATCGTTGAGCAGGCTTTCGCCTTCGAGGATCTTCTGGATCCGGTAGGGCAGATTGACCTGGCGCAGGATCGCGGTGGCTGCGGCCGCGTCCGGCGGCGCCACGATGGCGCCGAGTGCGATCGCAACCGCCCATGGCATGTCCGGGCGCAGCCAATGCGCGACCACCGCGACCGCTGCCGTGGTGACGCCGACCGCGACCACCACCAGCGTCGAGACCGGCAGCCAGTTGTTGCGGAGATCGCGCAGCGAGGTATCGAACGCGGCATCGAGCAGCACGGGTGCGACGAACAGCGCCAGCGCCAGTTTCGGTTCCAGCGCCCAGGTCGGGGCCCACGGCAGCAGCGTCAGCAGCACGCCGCCGAGCGCCAGGAAGGTCGGGTAGGGCACCTTGATCCGCCGCGCCAGCGCCGATAGCGCCACCGCCGCGAGCAACAGCCCGATGATCCATTCGAATGTGAGCAAGCCGAACCCCCGATGCAGCCGATCGTCGCAATTGACGTATAATCCAGCGTGTGGTTTTGCGGCAAATGGCGCGCCGCCGGGCATCGGAGGCCGGCGGTTCGGGCGCGGGAGAGGGACGATTTGTCGGCGATCGGGATGCGATACAAACCTGCAAATCTGGCCGCGATGCTGGTCTGTGTCGGCCTGTCGGGCGCGCTGATGTCGGGCGTTGCGCGCGCCACCGGCAGCGAGCCGGGCGAGGATGTGCAGGCCAATGCCGGCCCCTGCATCGCGGCGGCAGCGGCCGCCGACGACGACAAGATCATCGAGGTCTGCGGCGCGCTGATCGACAATGAGAAGGCGACGAGGCCCGATCGCGTCAAGGCGCTGATGGCGCGGGCCGGCGCCTATGCCCGCAAGCAGTCGATCGACCGCGCGATCGCGGACTACGACACCGCGCTCAAGCTCGATCCATCGCTTGCAGATGCGCATAATGCGCGCGGCGAGCTGTGGCGCCGCAAGGGCGACCGGCCGAAGGCGATCCTGGATTTTGGTGCTGCCGTCAAGCTCGACCCCAATCACGCCGCCGCCAGGGCCAACTACAAATCGCTGTCGCTGGAGCTGGAGCGGATCGGCGCCATGATGGCGGTCGCCGGCAAGCCGAGCTTCGATTGCCGCAAGGCGCGCCGCGCCGTCGAGAAGGCGATCTGCGCCAATCCCACGCTTGCCGACCTCGACCGCGAGATCGTCGCGTCGACGTTCCGCACGGTGCGCGAGGCGCAGAATCCGCGCCAGGCGCGCGAGCTGCAGCGCGCGCAGGATCAGTTCATCGCCCGCCGCAATGCCGACTTCGGCAAGCCCGGCTACGACCTGGAAAAGGCGATGCGCGAGCGGCTGCAGCGGATCAATGGGGTCGACGGGTACTAGTGTGCTGAATGCGAAGTTCGTGCGATTTCGCGGCAACCACTTTCACGAACTTCGCATTCATAAAGCACACTAGAATCATAAGTTTGCTAATGTCCTTATCGAATCCGAAGTTCGCTCCGAAGGTGCGGCAAATGATGCGAACTTCGGATTCGGGACACTAGTGCTAACGTCGGTCAGTTTACGGCTTGAATTATCGGTCGGGCCCGTGACAATGGCCGTTAACAAGAGCTAGCCATTTCAGGTTCGTCATGCCCGGCCTTGTGCCGGGCATCCACGTCTTGCTTTGTCGCCCCAAAGACGTGGATGGCCGGGACAAGCCCGGCCATGACGCGAGAGATGAGCCGGGAGAGACGCTATGAATATACAAGGCAAGAGCCGGTATCATGAGGTGTATGCCCGCTCGCTCCGGGACCCCGAGGGCTTTTGGGCGGAAGCGGCGCGCGAGATCGACTGGATCGAGCCGGCCAAGAAGGTCTTCGATCCCTCCGTGGGCGCCTATGGGTGCTGGTTCGCGGGCGCCGTGGTCAACACCTGCTACAACGCGCTGGATCGCCATGTCGCCGGCGGCCGCGCCAGCCAAGTCGCGCTGATCCACGATTCGCCGCTCACCAACACGATCACTAAGTTCACCTATTCCGAATTGTTGGAGGAGGTGCAGACGCTGGCTGCGGTGATGCAGGATTTCGGCGTGGCGAAGGGCGATCGCGTCATCCTCTACATGCCGATGGTGCCGGAGGCTGTCGTCGCGATGCTCGCCTGCGCGCGGATCGGCGCGGTGCACAGCGTGGTGTTCGGCGGCTTCGCGGCCAAGGAACTCGCGACCCGTATAGATGATGCCAAGCCGAAGCTGATCTTCTCGGCGAGCTGCGGCATCGAGCCCGGGCGCATCGTGCAATACAAGCCGCTGCTCGACGAGGCAATCCGCCTTGCCGGCAGCAAGCCCGAGACCTGCATCATCCTGCAGCGGCCGCAGCAGGCTTGCGAGCTCGCCGCGGGCCGCGACCATGACTGGGCGACGCTGCGCCAGGCCGCGTTCGACGCCGGCAAGGCCGCGCCGTGCGTGCCGGTAGCCGCCACCGATCCGCTCTACATCCTCTACACGTCGGGCACGACCGGAATTCCGAAGGGCGTGGTGCGCGACAATGGCGGGCACCTCGTCGCGCTGAAATGGTCGATGCACAATCTCTACGGCGTGAAGCCCGGCGAGATCTGGTGGTGCGGCTCGGACATCGGCTGGGTGGTCGGCCATTCCTACATCGTCTATGGCCCGCTGATCCACGGCGCGACCACCATCATGTATGAGGGCAAGCCGGTCGGCACGCCGGATGCCGGCGCGTTCTGGCGCGTGATCAGCGAGCACAAGGCGGTCGCCTTCTTCACGGCGCCGACCGCGTTCCGCGCGATCAAGAAGGAGGACCCCGAGGGCAAGTTCATCCGGAATTACGATCTCTCGAGCTTCCGCACCCTGTTCCTCGCCGGCGAGCGCGCCGATCCGCCGACGGTGGAGTGGGCCGAGCAGCAGCTGAAGGTGCCGGTCATCGACCACTGGTGGCAGACCGAGACCGGCTGGTGCATCGCCGGCAATCCGGTCGGGCTCGGCCAGCTGCCGGTCAAGCACGGCTCGCCCACGGTGCCGATGCCGGGCTATCAGGTCGACATCGTCGACGAGGCGGCGAAGCCGGTGGCGGCTGGCACGATGGGCTCGATCGTCATCAAGCTGCCGATGCCGCCGGGCTGCCTGCCGACGCTATGGCAGCAGGACGATCGCTTCAGGGACGCGTATCTCTCGGAATTCCCCGGCTACTACAAGACCTCGGATGCCGGCTACAAGGATGAGGACGGCTATGTCTGGGTGATGGGCCGCACCGACGACATCATCAATGTCGCCGGCCACCGGCTCTCCACCGGCGGCATGGAGGAGATCCTCGCTTCGCATCCCGATGTCGCCGAATGCGCCGTGCTCGGCGTCAAGGACGCGATCAAGGGCGAGGTGCCGTGCGGCTTCCTGGTGCTGAAGGCCGGCGTGACCAAGCAGCCCGCCGAGGTCGAGAAGGACGTCGTGGCGCTGGTGCGCGACAAGCTCGGGCCGGTCGCCGCGTTCAAGCTCGCGATCACGGTGGCGCGGCTGCCGAAGACCCGCTCCGGTAAGATCCTGCGCGGCACCATCAAGAAGATCGCCGACGGCGAGCCCTGGACCATGCCGGCGACGATCGAGGACCCGAAGGTGCTCGACGAGATCGGCGAGGCGCTGAAGGGGAAGGCGTAGCTCTTGTTGCCTCGCCCCGCTTGAGGGAAGAGGCCGGGTCGCATGGCAATGCGATCCGGGTGAGGGGGGCTCCGCGCGCTCGCTGCTTCATTCTGCGGAGGCGACCCCTCACCCCAACCCTCTAAGAGCGAGCAGCGCTCGTCTCGACCCCGCAAGAGCGGGGCGAGGGAGTGCTGGCATCTCCCGCGCCTGAGGTCGGCACCTGTGGAACAAGACTTCCGCATTCGGAAGCAAAACGGCCTTGATTTTGATGGATTGCCGGGTCATCCCGGCCTTCCCTGTCATATGCCATGAGATACGGACCCACGGATGCGATCCATTTCCGCTCGCGCGCCTCTCGCCTTGCTGCTCGCGCTGCCGCTGCTTGCGGGCTGCCTCGAACGCGGCCGATCGCCGATCGCTGAGAGCATGGGGGACGACGATCAGTACTGCCAGGCTGGCGGCAAGGTGGCGGTCGGCTCGCCTGATTACGTCGCCTGCCGCAAGAACCGCGACGTGCAGCGCCAGAACGCCGAAGCCCGCACCGATCGAAGGCAGCGCGATCTCGGCGAATACATGATGAACAATCCCGACCGGCATTGAGCCGCGCCGACGGCCGTCGTCACGCCATCGCATGCGCTTCCAAGCAAAAACGCGGCAGGTTGCCCTGCCGCGTTTCGTATTCTGCGCTTCGAGTTGCGCGATCCGCGCTTACTCTTCCTCGTCGGCGGGCTTCTTGCCGCCGATCGTCTTCAGCTTGGCGAACACGGCATCGACGTTGAGATCGTCGTGGCGCTCGATCGGCTGGTCGTCCAGCTCGTCCTTGCGCGTGGTCTCGGAGGCCGGCAGCAGCGTGGCGCCGCCGTAGACCGTGGTGGTCGGCTTCTCCTTGGCGGCGCGCTGCACCTCGAAATCGAGCTCGATCTGCGAGCACAGGCCGAGCGTCACCGGGTCCATCGGGGTCAAGGTCGAGGCGTTCCAGTGGGTGCGGTCGCGCACGCTGGCGATCGTGGTCTTGGTGGTGCCGACCAGACGCATGATCTGGGCGTCCTTCAGCTCGGGATGGTTGCGCACCAGCCAGAGGATCGCGCTCGGACGCTCATGGCGGCGCGACACCGGGGTGTAGCGCGGGCCCTTCTTCTTGGCGGCGGAGGGCAGCACCACCTTGCTCTCCTGGAGCCTGAGGCGGTAGTTCTGGTCGCGCTCGCCGCGCTCGATCTCCTCGCGGGTCAGCTGGCCGTTGGAAATCGGGTCCATGCCCTTGATGCCCTGGGCGGCGTCGCCGTCGGCGATGGCGCGGACCTCGAGGGGGTGCATTTTGGTAAAATCGGCCACCTGATCGAAGGTCAGGGCGGTATTGTCGACCAACCACACGGCAGTCGCCTTCGGCATCAGCGGTGCGTTGCTCATGGCAAATCTCCTTTGTGCTTCGCCCACCTCTGTCGAGGCGAAGCTGGTAGTCATCGGCGATGACGGGAATTATAGGGCCTATATAAGCCCTCCGGGGGGAATGGCGCAATGGGCCAGCAAAATCGCCTTGACAGCGCCCGAAAGCAGTCCCAAGTCCTTACTCAAATTGGCCGTTCCCCGCCCGCCGGCGAGGGGTGATTCGGTCCCGAGATTGCCCCGAGACAGCCCGATGTCAGCCAAAAAACCCGACCTTAGAATCGTGCTTTGTTCCCCCCGCGGCTTTTGTGCCGGGGTGGTCCGTGCCATCGACACGGTCGAACGTGCCCTCACCATTTATGGTGCGCCGGTCTATGTCCGGCACGAAATCGTCCATAACAAGTATGTGGTCGACAGCCTGAAGACCAAAGGCGCCATTTTCGTCGAGGAATTGGCCGAAATCCCCGACGATACCAACGCGCCGGTGGTGTTTTCGGCCCACGGCGTTCCGAAATCGGTTCCTGCTGAGGCCAAATCCCGCAATTTCTTCTCGCTGGACGCGACCTGCCCGCTGGTGACCAAGGTCCACCGCGAGGCGGCGATCCATTTCAAGCGCGGCCGCGAGATCCTGCTGATCGGGCATTCCCACCACCCCGAGGTGGTCGGCACGCTGGGGCAGCTGCCGGCGGGCGCCGTGACCCTGATCGAAACCGCCGAGGACGCCAAGACCTTCGTTCCGAAGGACCCCAACAACCTCGCGTTCGTGACCCAGACCACGCTGTCGATCGACGACACCGCGGAGATCGTGACGCTGCTCAAGCAGCGCTTCCCGAACGTCAATGGTCCGCACAAGGAAGACATCTGCTACGCGACCACCAACCGTCAGCTCGCGGTCAAGAAGGTGGCGCCGGTGGTCGACGCCCTGATCGTGGTCGGCGCGCCGAACTCGTCGAACTCGCAGCGCCTGCGCGAGGTCGCCGAGCGCGAGGGGTGTCCGATCGCCGTGCTCGCCCAGCGCGCCAGCGACATCGACTGGCAGCGCTTTGAAGGCATCACGAGCCTCGGCATCACCGCGGGCGCCTCCGCGCCGGAGGTGATCGTCGAGGAGATCATGGGCGCCTTCGCCGAGCGCTACGAACTGCACGTGGAGACGGTCTCGGCCGCGGAGGAGAACGAGTTCTTCCCGCTGCCGCGTTCGCTACGGCCTGACGCTGCCGCGGCGGAATAGACCATATGGCGGTCTACACCGACGTTGCCGCCGAAGACCTCGCGGAATTCCTCAAAAGCTACGACATCGGCGAACTGCTCTCCTACAAGGGTATCGCCGAGGGCGTCGAGAATTCGAACTTCCTGCTGCACACCAGCCAGGGCGCCTACATCCTCACGCTCTATGAGAAGCGCGTGGCGGAGGACGACCTGCCGTATTTCCTGTCGCTGATGGGCCATCTCGCCGAGCGCGGCGTGTCGTGCCCGCAGCCGGCGCGCAACCGCAAGGGCGAGGTCACTAGCCGGCTCGCCGGCCGGCCCGCCGCGATCATCAACTTCCTCGAGGGCGTGTGGCCGCGGCGGCCGAACGTGGCGCATTGCTCCGGCGTCGGCGAGGCGCTGGCCAAAATGCACGTTGCCGGCCGCGATTTTCCGCTGGTCCGCAACAATCCGCTGTCGGTCTCCGGCTGGCGGCCGCTGTTCGATCTCGCCGCCGCGCGGGCCGACAGCGTGCAGCCGGGCCTGCACGATTTCATCGCGCGCGAGCTCGATCATCTCGAAGCCGCCTGGCCGACCGATCTGCCGGTCGGCGTCATCCATGCCGACCTGTTTCCCGACAACGTGTTTTTTCTGGGCGACAGGCTCTCGGGCCTGATCGACTTCCCGTTCGCCTGCAACGACATCCTGGCCTACGACGTCGCGATCTGCCTCAACGCCTGGTGCTTCGAGCCGGATCATTCCTTCAACGTCACCAAGGCGCGCGCATTGCTCAACGCCTATGGTCGCGAGCGCCCGCTGTCGGCGGCGGAAGAGGCCGCGCTGCCGCTGCTCGCGCGCGGTGCCGCGATGCGCTTCCTGCTGACGCGCCTGGTCGATTTCCTCAACGTGCCCGAAGGCGCGCTGGTGCAGCCGAAGGACCCGCTGGAATATGTCCGCAAGCTGCGTTTCCAGCAGAATGTCGCGAGCCTGCGCGATTACGGCATCACGCCGGCCGGGTGCGCTGCGTGAGTGAAAAGCCGCATGTGACTGTTTTCACCGATGGTGCCTGCTCCGGAAATCCGGGGCCGGGCGGCTGGGGCGCGATCCTCAGATTCGGCGACGTCGAGAAGGAATTGAAGGGCGGCGAGGCGCACACCACCAACAACCGCATGGAGCTGATGGCGGCGATCTCGGCGCTGGAAGCGTTGAAGAAGCCCTGCGTGGTCGATCTCACCACCGACAGCCAGTATGTCCGCCAGGGCATCACCGGCTGGATCCATGGCTGGAAGCGCAACGGCTGGCGCACCGCCGACAAGAAGCCGGTCAAGAATGTCGAGCTGTGGCAGCGTCTCGACGCCGCGCTGAAGCCGCATGAGGTGCGCTGGCACTGGATCAAGGGCCACGCCGGCCACACTGAGAACGAACGCGCCGACGAGCTGGCGCGTGAGGGCGTGGCGATGGCGAAGTTGAAGAATTAGGGCCGCAGCGAGCCGGGTGCGTAGGATGGGTAGAGCGAAGCGAAACCCATCATCTCAATGCACGGCACGAAGGCGATGGGTTTCGCTGCGCTCTACCCATCCTACGATTCCCTAAATTTCGGCGATCTTTCCTTCTCCCCTTGTGGGAGAGGGTGGACGCGATGCGCAGCATCGCGGACGGGTGAGGGGTCTGTCTCCGCGGATAGAGACCCCTCATCCGGCGCGGATTGCATCCGCGCCACCTTCTCCCACAAAGGGAGAAGGGAAGAAGCGTCGGCTCAGAGCTGAGCGAGCAGCGTGTCGCCGCCGGAGACCTCGACCTTGCCCGGGGCGGGCTCGAGGTTGAGCTTCTTCACCACGCCGTCCTCGACCAGCATCGAGTAGCGCTTGGAGCGGATGCCGAGGCCGTTGCCGGAGGCGTCGAGCTCCATGCCGATCGCCTTGGCGAAGTCGGCATTGCCGTCGGCGAGGAAGACGGCTTCGTCGCGCTGGTCGGTGTCGCGCTTCCAGGCGTTCATCACGAAGGCGTCGTTGACCGAGACGATCGCGATGGTGTCGACGCCCTTGTTCTTCATGGCATAGGCGTTGAGGAAGATGCTCGGCAGATGCATCTTGTGGCAGGTGCCGGTGTAGGCGCCGGGCACGGCGAACAGGGCGACCTTCTTGCCCTTGAAAATGTCGTCGGTGGTTTTGACCTGCGGACCCTCGGCGGTCATCACGCGAAACTTGGCTTCCGGCAGCTTGTCGCCAACATTGATCGTCATCGTTGTTCTCCCTCGGTGAAGCGGAACTGTCTTAAACCCGGCGATTGGACGGCACAATACGGCCTGCTGCGAGAACGGCAATGCCGGAGGTGAGAGCGTTTTCGAGCGAAGTGGATACCGGTTCGCGTGAAGAAAACGCGTCAAAACAAGAATCTAGAGCCCCGTTCCGATTCAATCGGAACGGAAAAGGCTCCGGTCACCGTTCCGTCATCAGCCGGAAAACCCGCCGGCGTCGAGAAAGGCCTGCTCCTCGGCCGTGGTCTGCCGGCCCAGCACGCGATTCCGGTGCGGGAAGCGGCCGAACCGGCGGATGATGTCGGCGTGGTCCTCGGCGTATTTCAGGTTGTCGGGATGGCAGTCGTATCGCCGGAACAGCGTCACGCAGCGCTGCTGGTCGTCGAGGTCCTCCGAATGCTCGAACGGCAGATAGAGGAATTCGCGCAGCACAGGGGCGGTCCGCGCATCGACGCCGCGGTCGATGGCGCGCCTTGCCACTTCACGCGCCAGCGCATCGCTTGAAAAGGTCCTGGCGTCGCCTCGAAACAGGTTTCGCGGAAACTGGTCGAGCACGATGGTCAGCGCCAGCGCGCCCTCATCGCTCGCCTCCCATGACGACAATTCGCCGGCAGCCGCCTTCTGCCAGGTGGCGAGGAAGCGGCTGCGGATCTCGGCATCGAAGGCGTCGTCGTGCTTGTACCAGCGGTCGCGGCCGGCATTCCGCCAGAAGCCAAGCACGTCAGCCGGCGTCGCGAGGCTTGCGTCAGACATCGAACGTCAGTCCACTCACGCCTTAGGCCGCGGCCTTCTTCTCGTCGCGCAGCTCGCGGCGCAGGATCTTGCCGACATTGGTCTTCGGCAGGTCGGTCCTGAACTCGATCTGCTTCGGCACCTTGTAGGCGGTGAGCTGGGTGGCGCTGAACTTGATGATGTCCTCGGCGGTGATGTTCGGGTCCTTCTTGACCACGAAGGCCTTCACCGCTTCGCCGGACTTCGCATCGGGCACGCCGATCACGGCGCATTCGAGCACGCCCGGATGGCTTGCGATCACTTCCTCGATCTCGTTCGGATAGACGTTGAAGCCGGAGACCAGGATCATGTCCTTCTTGCGATCGACGATCTTGGTGTAGCCCTTCTCGTCCATCACGCCGATGTCGCCGGTGCGGAAATAACCGTCCGCGGTCATCACGCGCGCGGTCTCGTCCGGCCTGTTCCAGTAGCCCGCCATCACCTGCGGGCCCTTGGCGCAGATTTCGCCGGCCTCGCCGATCGGCAATTCATTGCCGTCATCGTCGCGGATCGAGAGCCAGGTCGAGGGGACGGGAAGGCCGATCGTCCCGGAGAACTCCTCGATCGTTGCAGGATTGCACGTCAGGGTCGGCGACGTCTCCGACAGGCCATAGCCTTCCGACAACGAGATGCCCGTGACCTTCAACCATTTCTCGGCGACCGGCCTTTGCGTCGCCATGCCGCCGCCGTTGGCGATCTTCAACTTGGAGAAGTCGAGCTTGTCGAATCCGGGCGTGTTCAGCAGGCCATTGTAGAGGGTGTTGACCGCCGGGAAGAAGCTGACCTGGTACTTCGACAGCTCCTTGACGAAGCCCGCCATGTCGCGCGGATTCGGAATCAGCAGATTGGTGCCGCCGGCCCGCATGCCCAGCAGATAGCAGGCGGTGAGCGCGAAGACGTGATAGAGCGGCAGCGCGCAGACGATGACCATCTGTTCGACGATCGGCGGCTTCGCCAGCGCCGGCTGCAGCCAGGCGTCGTTCTGCAGCACGTTGGCCAGGATGTTGCGGTGGAGCAGGGTCGCGCCCTTGGAGACGCCGGTGGTGCCGCCGGTATATTGCAGGAAGGCGACGTCATCGAGCGTCAGCGTCGGTTTGTTGAGCTTGGCGGCGCGGCCGGCTGACAGCGCCTCGTTGAAGCCGACGGCGCCGGGAATCGACCAGGCCGGCACCATCTTCTTCACCCGGCGCACCACCAGATTGACGATCACGCCCTTGAGGCCGAGCAGGTCGCCCATGCTCCCGACGATCACGTGCTTGACCGCGGTGTTGGGAAGCACCTTCTGCACGGTGGTGGCAAAGTTCTCCAGCACGATGATCGCCTCGGCGCCGGAATCCTTGAGCTGGTGCTCGAGCTCGCGCGGGGTGTAGAGCGGATTGACGTTGACCACGGCAAAGCCGGCGCGCAGCACGGCGGCGGTCGCGATCGGATATTGCAGCACGTTCGGCATCATCAGCGCGACCCGTGCGCCCTTCTGCAGGCCCTTGTTCTGCAGGTAGGCACCGAGCGCCGTCGACATCCCGTCGAGCTCGCGATAGGTGATCGCCTTGTCCATGCAGATGAACGCCTTGCGATCGGCGAATTTCTTGAAGCTTTCTTCCAGCAATTCGACCAGCGACGAATATTGCGTGACGTCGATATCCGCGGGCACGCCGGCCGGATAATGCTTGAGCCAGATGCGCTCCATGATGGTCAATCCCCTCTCTCAAATTTGGCTGATGTCCCGGATTGCTTCCGGGTTTTCCGACCTTCGGCCGCGTTATTTCAGGCAGTATTGAGCGATGCCGCGGCCAATGGCAAGCCGCTGCGCGTTATCGACGCATTGGAGAAAATGACGGTCGGAAATGACGGGCGGGCGCTGTGCTAGCCGGCCGGCTTGGCGTCGGCTTTCGGCTTGTCGGCAGCCTTGGGTTTGTCGGCCGCAGTCTTGGGCTTGGCAGCCGGCTTTGCCGCCGCCGGCTTGCCGGCAGGCTTTGCGGCGGCGGGCTTGTCCGCCGCGGCCGTCTTCGCAGCTGCGGCATCCGGCTTGGCGTTGGCGTGACGCGCGGGCTTGGCCGCCGGCTTGCTATCCGACTTGGAGGCGCCCTTGGTGTCGGCCTTCGCGTCATCGGCCGCATCGGGCTTCTTGCCCGCGACGCGGCTGTGCTTGCCTTTGGCGCGCTTGACCGGCTGCATCTTCTCGGTGTCGGCCTCGACCGCGGCGATCAACGCAGCACCGGTCTTGGTCGGCCCCGTATAAACCACGACCGGCTCGGAGGCCGCGGCCGGCTGCGCCAGCATGTCGGCCGGCTTGGTCGGCATCGCAGCCTGCAGGCCCGAGGCGAAGAAGCTGACGCCGCCGTCGCCATTGGTGCTGGAGCTTCCGGCGCTGGCGACGGTGTCTTCGGCGTCCTCGTCGCTGGCGGGCCGCTTGTGCTTGGGACCGCACATCTCCTCGCGCAGGTTCGGCGGCGTGGAATCGATCGGCACCAGATTGTCGACGGTGCCGAGCGAGGGCCGCAGCCACGCCATCCCATTGTTGGCAAAGCCGCGGTCCAGGAGCTGCGCGGCGCGGATCGCGCGCATGCGGCCCGAGGAGGCGCCGAGCACCACGGCGATCAGCCGCTTGCCGTCGCGCGTCGCCGACGCCACGAGATTATAGCCGGAGGCGCAGATGAAGCCGGTCTTGAAGCCGTCGGCGCCGGGATAGCGGCCGATCAGCTTGTTGAAGTTCTGGGTGATGCGGCGGCCGAAGCGGATCGACGGGATGTGGACGAAATACTCGTATTCCGGCAGGTCGCGGATGATGGCGCGGGCGAGGATCGCCATGTCGCGCGCCGAGGTGATCTGGCCGTCGGCGGGCAGGCCGTTCGGATTGACGTAGCTCGTTTGCGTCATGCCGAGCCTTTGCGCGGTCTGGTTCATCATCCCGGCAAAGCCGTCAATCGAACCGCCGATGCCCTCGGCCAGCACCACGGCCATGTCGTTGGCCGACTTCACCAGCATCATCTTCAGCGCGTTGTCGACGGTGACCTGGGTGCCGGGCCGGAAGCCCATCTTCGATGGCGACTGCGACGACGCGGTCGGCGACACCGTGAGCAGCGTGTCGAGCGAGACGCGGCCGTCCTTGACCGCCTTCAGCGTCACATAGGCCGTCATCATCTTGCTGAGCGAAGCCGGGTACCACGGCATCGTCGCATTATCGGCCTGCAGCACCTTTCCGGAATCGGCCTCGACAACCAGCAGTGCCTCGGCTTGCACCATTTGCGGCGCGGCGACGGCGAACATCGCGACGGCCAGAATCCATTTCAATGACGGGCGAGGAAGGTGCACGAATCCGGTTCCGGTCCTTTGAGACCCGCCTTGAAAAAAGGAGGTCTTGCGATTGTGACGTACGGGTTTCAAGCGTGTCCGGCGCCGCATTGCGGCAATGCAAACCCTATACCGGCTTGCCAGCAGAGAACAGAGGCCGGGGAATTATATCGTGGACGAAATCGGCTGAATTTCGGCAGCCGCCTCAATTGGAAAGGCAGGAATTATGGTGTCTCGATGCCGGCGCGCGCCTGTTCCTGGACCATAAACTGGGCCCGCGCCAGTTCGGCAAAACGCCCACCTTTCGCCACCAGTTCATCGAAAGTTCCGCTTTCGATCACCCGTCCCTGGTCGAACAGCAGGATGCGGGTGGCGTGGCGGATGGTGGACAGGCGGTGCGCGATCACGAAGGTCGTACGGCCCTTCATCACTTCGTCGAGAGCGGCATTCACCTTGGCCTCGGTGACGGCGTCGAGGGCGCTGGTGGCCTCGTCGAGGATCAGGATCGGCGGATCCTTCAGCAGCGCACGCGCGATCGACAGCCGCTGGCGTTCGCCGCCGGACAGCATGCGGCCGCGCTCGCCGGCATGGGTATCGAACTTCTTTTCGCTGCGCTCGATGAAATCCAGCGCCTGCGCGCGCGCCGCGGCGGTGCGCAGCTCCTCATCGGTCGCGTCGGGCTTGCCGACGCGCAGATTGTCGGCGAGCGAGCGGTTGAACAGCAGCGCCTCCTGGAACACCACGCCGATGTTTCGCCGCAGCGCCGTCAGCTTCAGCGCGCGTATGTCCATACCGTCGATCCTGATGATGCCCGATTGCGGATCGAACGCGCGATGCAGCAGCGCGATCGCGGTGGACTTGCCGGCGCCGGTCGAGCCGACCAGCGCGATGGTCTGGCCCGGCAGGGCGGTGAAGCTGAGATCCTCGATCGCCGGCCGCTTGCCGTCATAGGAGAACGAGACGTCATCGAACTCGACGAGGCCGGACAGCCGTCCGGGATCGACCGCGCCGGGCCGGTCGCGCACCGCAGGCACCGCATCGAGCACGTCGAAGAACTCCTGCAGGCGCGGCGCTTCCATGAACACGTTGTTGATGAAGCTGACCACCTGCTCGAGCTTCTGGATCAGCATGGTGGCGAACGAGACGAACATCACGATCTCGCCGACCGTGGTGAGGTCCTGGTTATGCAGCGCGATGCCGACGGTGAAGATCGCAAGCACCGTGATCGTGGTCGAGGCGCGCGTGATCACGGTGACCAGCGCCCACCATGACAGCACCGGCATCTGCACCGCGAGCAGCTTGTCGGCGACGTAGCGCAGGCCCTGCACCTCGGAATCGATCCGCACGAAGCTCTGCACCAGCGCGACATTGCCGAGCGCGTCCGAGGCGCGCGCCGAGAGGTCGCTGTAATAGGCCTCGACCTCGCTCTGCATGCCGTAGGTCTTGCGCACCACCAGCGTGGTCAGCACGGTGAACACGACGCAGAGCCCGAACAGCAGGACCGCCAGCCGCCAGTTGATGTAGAGCGAAAGCGGCAGCAGCACGATCAGCGACATGATCGCGGCGAAATGCTCGCGAAAGAAGCCGAGCCAGAGCCGCCACAGCGCGTCGGTGCCGTTCAGCATCACCTTCATCAGCCGCCCGGAATGGGTGCCGGAATGGAAGGTCAGCGGCAGCTGCAGGATGTGCTCGAAATAATCGGTCAGCACCGCCTGGCGCTGGCGGTGCGCCAGCCGGTCGGCCTGCAGCGCCACGATCGCGCTGCAGCCGATCGTGAACAGGCCGAACGCCGCCCAGGCGACGAGCAGCGGCCATGCCGAGGAGGTCGCGAACAGCCCGGTGACCGGCCGGCCCGACAGCACGTCGACGATCTTGCCGAACAGCACCGGCTCGGCGAATTGCGCGCCGGCGAGCAGCACGTTGGCGATGGCCAGGATCCAGCCGAGCCGCGCCTCCTTGCCGAGCAGTTCGAGGACGCGGGTATAGAGGCGAAGCATGGACATGCCGGCGGCACTCGTCAGCGATGGGCGCCCGATCAGGCGGGATGCAATTTAATCAGGGTTCGCGATGCAGGGCCAGCCGCCGGCGGTGCATCGCACTCCGTCATGGCCGGGCTTGACCCGGCCATCCACGTCTTTCTTGCATGCGGTCATCGAAGGCGTGGATGCCCGGGTCAAGCCCGGGCATGACGAGCAGAGCGGAGCCGGCTCTCAATTCACCAGGCGGCCGTCGATCGGCGGCAGGAAAGCCTCGTCGAAGATGTCGGCGGCGTGCGGCCGCTTCTGGAATTTGAAGTCCTCCGCGAGCTGGTCGACCGAGCGCTCGAAGCGTTCCGCCTCGATGCCGCCGATGCCGTCGCGCTTCACCTCGCTGGTCAGGATGTTGTCGCGGATGATGGCGTTCAACCGCTCCAGCTCCAGATCGCGCGAGCCGCCATCCATCCGGCTCGCGACCTCGCCGGCGGCGCGGGCCGGATCCTTGACCGCGAGGTTGGTGCCGCCGATCGCCGCGCGCACGAATCCTTTCACCGCATCCGGCTTCGCGGCGGCAAGGCGCGGGCTGACGATCACGGCAAAGCCGTAGGCCTCGCAGCCATAGTCGGCGAAGCGCAGCACCGCGAGATCGTCGGCGGGCACGCCGCGATCGCGCAAATTGATCGCCGAGAGATAGGAGAAGCCGGTAACGGCATCGACCTGGCCGGCGGAGAGCATCGGCTCGCGCACCGCAGCGCTGATCGTGCTCTGCTTCACGCTCGACAGCTTGATGCCGTTCTGCTTCGCGACCGCGGGCCATAGCCGGATCGAGAGATCGCCCTCGGCGACGCCGAGGCTCTTGCCCTGCATGTCGGTCAGCGTCCTGATGCCGCGGCTCTTGCGCGCGATGATCGCATACGGCGCCTGGTTGAACAGCACGAACACCGCCTTGACGGGCGCAGCACCAGGCTTGTCGCGAAAGCGGATCAGCGAGTTGATGTCGACGAGGGCGAAATCGCTCGAGCCGTCGGCGACGCGCGCGATGGCATCCGCCGAGCTGGTCGCGACGTTGGTGCCGACCGCAAGGCCCTCGGCGCTGAACAGGCCGCCGGTCG
Source organism: Bradyrhizobium sp. BRP56 (assembly GCF_020194035.1). Lineage (NCBI taxonomy): Bacteria > Pseudomonadati > Pseudomonadota > Alphaproteobacteria > Hyphomicrobiales > Nitrobacteraceae > Bradyrhizobium > Bradyrhizobium sp. BRP56. Next base: position 36,265 of record NZ_JADYVV010000052.1, on the reverse strand, counting down.
ACGCCATCACGAATGGCGCGGCGGCGGCATCAAGCGGACGGTCGAGCGTGAACTGGATCGTGAGCGGCGGCGGCAGATCGCTGGCGCGCAGCGGCGTCAACACCGGCCACACGCCCCCCGTGAGGCCGATCATGCCGGCCAGTATCCAGCGGAGAACGGTGGTCCGACTTACCTGCATCATGACATCCGGGAGGCGAGACAAAGTGCCGCGCCGGCGCGCCTGCTTCATGACATCGAATGCGCCAGAGCAAGCGTCATTTTCAAGCGTTATTTGCAGGCATTTTGCCCCAGGCAAGGTGAACGGTCGATGACTGCCAGGCTTCGGCTTGCCATGTTTTCACCTCAGGTCGTTCAGCTTGCATTCGGTTTGGGGAACCTAATCTGGAGGCAGTGGGTTAGCTAACCAAGGCCCGTCGGGCCGGCTTCCACAAAGGATGACTGCAATGTTTGCGCGAAAGGGTGTTTTTTCGTCCATTGGCCGCGCAGCCACATTGGCAACGGTTGCCGCGGTGGCGTTGACGGCCGTCGAGCCGACGATGGCGTTCGCAGGCTCTGCTCAGACAGGTAAGGCGACCGCTGTGACGACGTCACAAGGCACGAGCGGCGCGACCGACATCAGTGCCCGCCGTCGCTACTATGGCGGTGGCGGCGCAGCGGCCGCGGCTGCGTTCGCCGGGATCGTCGGCACGGGTCTCGCGATCGCCGCAGCCCAGAGCCGCCGCGACTATTACGACTCCTACGGCTACTATGGTGGCCCGGGCTACTACGGTGGTCCCGTCTACTATGGTGGCGGCCCGGTCTATTACGGCGGCGGACCGTACTATGGTTACCGCGGCTATTACGGGCGGCGGTCGCAGCTGCCGTATCAGCCGTACTGACAGCCGTCGGCGGTTCTCAGAACTGTCACAAAGGATTGAATCCACCGGCCGCGGGCCGGTGGATTTTTTCGTCGTCGCCGTTAACACGCTGGCGACGCGTTTGGATTAGGCTCGAAGCATGAGTGATTCGATCGAGCGGCTTTACCAGGCGGTGATCGCGGCCAAGGATCTTGATCCGGCTACGTCGCGCACGGCACGGCTGTTCCAGCGCGGCCCGGCCAAGATGGCCAAGAAGCTCGCCGAGGAAGCGATCGAAGTCGTGATCGACGCCGTCAGCGGCAAGTCGGATGCCGTCATTCGCGAAAGCGCCGACCTGTTCTACAATCTCGCCGTTCTCTGGGCGTCGGCCGGCGTGAAGCCGGAGGATGTCTGGCGCGAGATGGAGCGGCGCGAGCGGCTGCTCGGGATCGCCGAGAAGCTGCCGAAGTCGCCGGTCAAACTGCCCAAACCCGCGCCGGTCCCGGTGGTTCGGCGCCGAATTGTCGCGCTGGAGAACCGGCTGCGCAAACGGTAGCCGTAAATCAACCAGATTCAGCTCAATCCCGGCATGGACAAATCCGCTCCATGATGGTTCATCGCGCCCATGTTGAAACGGATTTACGACTGGTGCGTCGACGCGGCCGACAAGCCCTATGCGCTGTGGATTCTCGCGGCCGTCGCCTTCGCTGAGAGCTCCTTCTTCCCGATCCCTCCCGACATCATGCTGCTGCCGATGTCGCTGGCGCGGCCGAAGCGGGCGTGGTGGTTCGCCGCGGTCTGCACGGCAGCGTCAGTTGCCGGCGGCGTGCTCGGTTATGCGATCGGCGCACTACTCTACGACTCGCTCGGGCAGTGGCTGATCCATCTCTACGGCCTCTCCGACAAGGTCGACGCGTTCCGCGCCTCCTACGCCGAATGGGGCGCCGTGATCATCCTGCTGAAGGGACTGACGCCGATCCCCTACAAGCTCGTGACGATCACATCAGGCTTTGCCGGCTACAACATCTGGCTGTTCATCCTGTGCTCGATCGTCGCGCGTGGCGGCCGCTTCTTCTTCGTCGCGGTGCTGCTCAACCGCTATGGCGATTTCATCCGCGCCGAGCTTGAGAAGCGGCTCGGCCTGTGGGTCGCGATCGGCGCGATCGTGCTGGTGCTGGGCTTTGTTGTCGCATTCAAGCTGATCTAGTGTGCTGAATGCGAAGTTCGTGCGATTTCGCGGCAGCCACTTTCACGAACTTCGCATTCATAAAGCACACTAGAATCATAAGTTTGCTAGTGTCCTTATCGAATCCGAAGTTCGCTCCGAAGGTGCGGCAAATGATGCGAACTTCGGATTCGGGACACTAGCGACCGACCGCTTGCGGCTTTGCCTGCGCGCGGCTTCGGGTTACGCTCAGCGCGATGGCTGATGGAATCGCGGACCTGCTCGATCCTGCCGGGCTCACGCTCGTCAGGCCCACGCGCGCAAGGGCGCGCATTGCGCTGGCCGGTCTTCTGCTGTCAGGTCTTGCGCTGCCGATGACACTGACGACCCTCGACCACAGCCGGGCCCAGACAGCGCCGCCGACGCTTGGCGTGCAGTCGCCGGCGCCGCAGCCGGTCGCGCCTTCGCAGCAGCAACAGATCGAGCTGCCGCCGGCGCCGGTCGAGCGCGAGAATCCCGGGCTGATCAACGAAATCGGAAAGCTGTTCGAGAAGTCGAAATCGGCGCTGCCGCCGCTGAAGAGCCCCGGCGAGACCATCAACGATTTGTCGAACATCGCGCGCCCCTCGACGGTGGTGACCGGACGCGCGGCCTGCGTGGTGGCCTCGAACGGTGCGCCGGACTGCAAGACCGGCGCCGACCGGCTGTGCCAGAGCAAGGGGTTTCGGGAAGGCAAGGGCATCGATACCGACGCCTCCGAGAAATGCTCGCCGCTGGTCCATCTGCCGGGCCACAAGCGCGGCCCGAACGACTGCAGGACGGAAAATTTCGTGACACGGGCGGTCTGCCAATAGCGACGGCCAGGCTTTCTGTCTGGGATGCCAGGCGCCCGCGAAAACACGGTTTCAGGATGAGGATTTGTCATCTTTTTTGCAGGGCCAAAACGCAATACTTGACACTGGAAAGATTGCCTTGTTGGTATGACGATCAGCATTCGAGACCAATCAACGACCAACACTTGAGGATCCGCTTCAAATGTCCATGCCTGCTCTGTTCAAGGGCCGCCTGTCTCTTCCCGTGATCGGGGCGCCGCTGTTCATCATCTCCGTGCCCGACCTCGTTATCGCGCAGTGCAAGGCCGGCGTGGTCGGCTCGTTTCCGGCGTTGAACGCGCGGCCGCCGGAGCTGCTCGACGAATGGCTGTACCGGATCAAGGAAGAGCTCGCCGCCTATGACAAGGCGCATCCGGAGCGGCCGTCGGCGCCGTTCGCGGTGAACCAGATCGTGCACAAGTCGAACAACCGGCTCGATCACGACATGGCGCTTTGCGAGAAGCACAAGGTGCCGATGATCATCTCCTCGCTCGGCGCGCGCGAGGAGCTCAACCAGGCCGTCCACGGCTGGGGCGGCATCGTCTTCCACGACGTGATCAACCAGAAGTTCGCGCACAAGGCGATCGAGAAGGGCGCCGACGGCCTGATCCTGGTCGCGGCCGGCGCCGGCGGTCATGCCGGTACGCTGTCGCCGTTCCCGTTCGTGTCGGAGACGCGGCAATGGTTCGACGGGCCGATCGCGCTGTCGGGCACCATCTCCAACGGCCGCGCCATCCGCGCCGCGCGCATCATCGGCGCTGACTTCGCCTATATCGGCTCGGCCTTCATCGCGACCAAGGAGGCAAACGCGGTCGAGGGCTACAAGGACATGATCACCAATTCGTCCGCCGAGGACATCGTCTACTCCAACCTGTTCACCGGCGTGCACGGCAATTACTTGAAGCCGTCGATCATCGCGGCCGGCATGGATCCGGAAAACCTGCCGACCTCCGATCCCTCGAAGATGAGCTTCGGCACCGATGCAACCGGCGAGCGCGCCAAGCCGAAGGCCTGGAAGGAGATCTGGGGCTCGGGCCAGGGCGTCGGCAGCATCTCCAAGGTGGTGCCCGCAGCCGAGCTGATCGCCCGGTTCAGGAAAGAGTATGAAGACGCGGTCGATCCGGCGCTCGCCTGATGGAGCCGATCTTTCGCGTTGACGGCGACCGCGTCGTCACCAGTCCTGACGCCGCGGGTCCGTGGGATCCGCGGATGCAACACGGCTCCGCACCGGCAGCGCTGGTGGTGTGGGCGGCCGAAGCCCTTCCGACGCCGGTGCCGATGCGGATCGCGCGCGTCACCATCGACCTGATGCGCCCGGTGCCGGTGGCGCCGCTGACCGTGCAGAGCGAGATCCTGCGCGACGGCCGCAAGATCCAGCTCTGTGGCGTCAGGCTGCTTGCCGACGGCGTTCTCGTGGTTTCGGCCAGCGTGCTGAAGATCAAGCAACAGACGGCCGAATTGCCGCCGGATATCACAGCACTTGCGGTCGATCTGCCGGGCCCCGACGAAAGTATGATCGAGCCGGGCAACCTTGCGAACAGTCCGTTCGTGAAGTGCATCTCGATGCGGGCCGCGCGCGGCCGCTTCGGCGTGACGGGACCTGGCGCGATCTGGTTCCGCGTCGACCGCCCGCTGATTGCGGGCGCCGCCGTCTCGCAGGCGATGCGGGCAGTGGTTGCGTCGGACTTCTCCAACGGCACCTCGCCGGCGCTCGATTTCAGCCAATGGACCTTCATCAACGCGGACCTCTCGGTGAGCCTGGCGCGCGAGCCGGTCGGCGACTGGATCCTGCTCGACGGCCAGTCCTGGATCGGGCCCGACGGCGCCGGGCTTGCAATGTCGCGGCTCGCCGATCAGCGCGGCTATTTCGGCCAGGCGGTCCAGAGCCTGGTCATCGAGCGGCGCTAGCTCGGGCTATGTTTCTTCGACCTCCCCTTGAAAAAGGGGAGGTCGCTTTGCTCGCCAAAGCAAGGCGGGTGGGGATCAGCTTTCTCCACGTGCAGCATCGCCTGGGGCTGACCCCCATCCCGACTTTCCCCCTTTCAGGGGGAAGGCGAAGTCCAGCCGCGTCTACAGTGCATGGGGTTGTTTCACCGATTCGCGGTGCAGGAGCGCCAAGCGACTGCCCCTGCGGCAAAAATAACTCCGCTTCCCGGGAACGGTTGGCGGCAGGTGCGAGTTTCGCTCCCGTTAGGGGGTCCCATGATGCGTATTGATCCCGCCGCCGGCATCGTGGCCATGGCCGTCCGGCGGTTGTGTGATGTGCCGGACGGTGTCGACGCCCGGCCGCCGCAGGGACAGACGCGATGAAGCCTGGTCCGTCCTCGGAACGCGCGGTCATCCTCGCCGCGAGCGAGCGGGACGCCGTCAAGACTGCCCACCTGATCAAGGAAGCCGGCTATTACGCCAACATCTGCGGTGATCTCGCCGAGCTCGAACGCCAGATCGCAAGCGGGGCGGGCCTTGCCATCATTGCCGACGAGGTGATCAGGGCCGCCGATCTCGCCGGCCTGACGCACTGGCTGAACGAGCAGCCGTCATGGTCGGACTTTCCTATCGTGCTGATCAGCGAGAAGGGGGGACCCGAGCGCAATCCGGAAGCAGCGCGGCTCGGCCGGGCGCTCGGCAATGTCACCTTCATCGAGCGGCCGTTTCATCCGACCACGCTGGTAAGCTTGGTCGCCGCGACGGTGCGCGGCCGCCGCCGCCAATACCAGACCCGTCAGATCCTCGAGGATCTGACCGAGAGCGAAGGTCTGCTGCAGACCGCGCTCAATGCCGGTCATCTCGGCGCGCTCGAGCTTCACCTGCCGGATTTCGAGCTCGAGGCGTCGCCGACCTGCAAGACCTATTTCGGGCGCAGGCCGGGCGATCCCTTCACCTATCAGGATCTCCTGGACGCGGTGCATCCCGACGACCGTGCCCGCCGGAGCGAGATCGTCGAACAAACGTTGCGCACCGGCTCGGATTATCAGATCGAATACCGCAACATCTGGCCCGACGGCACCGAGCACTGGGTTGACGTGCGCGCCCGCGCGGTGCGGCGGCCCGACGGCGGCATCCGCTCGCTGGTCGGCGTCTGCTCCGACATCAGCGCACGCAAGACCGCGGAGATCGAGCGCGAGGCATTGCTGGCGCAGCTTGCCGACGAGCGCACCGCACTCGCCGAACTCACCGCGACGCTGGAGCAGCGGGTCGAGCAGCGCACCGCCGACTTGATGAAGGAGGTCGCCGCGCGCGAGCGGGCGCAGGAACAGCTCCGCCATGCCCAGAAGATGGAGGCGATCGGCCAGCTCACCGGCGGCGTCGCGCACGACTTCAACAATCTGCTGATGGCGGTGATGGGCAATCTCGATCTGCTGCGCAAGCGCTTGCCGGAGGACCCACGCCTGCGTCGCCTGGTCGACGGCGCATTACAGGGCGCCGAGCGCGGCGCGTCGTTGACGCAGCGGCTGCTGGCATTCGCGCGGCAGCAGGATCTGCGCGCGGTGCCGGTCGATCTCGGCGCGCTGCTGCGCGATATGAGCAATCTGCTCGAGCGCTCGCTCGGACCGCGCATCATGTTGCGGCTCGACATTCCCGAGGGGCTGCCGCTCGCCTGCGTCGATAGCAACCAGCTTGAGCTTGCGGTCCTCAACCTTGCGATCAATGCGCGCGACGCGATGCCGGATGGCGGCGTGATCGAGATCCGCCTCGCGGCCTGGCAGGCGAAGAATGATCCGGCGCTGCAGCCTGGCGACTATTTGAAGCTCTCGGTGATCGACAGCGGCACCGGCATGTCGCCGGACGTGCTGAAGCGCGCGATCGAGCCGTTCTTCTCGTCGAAGCCGGTGGGCAAGGGCACCGGGCTCGGCCTGTCGATGGTGCATGGGCTCGCCGTGCAGCTCGGCGGCGAGCTGGAGCTGTCGAGCGCGGTCGGCAAGGGCACCACGGCTGCGCTGGTGCTGCCGGTTGCGACGGCGGTGCCTGAAGTCGAGAGCCCGGCGCCTGCGGCGCAAACGCTCAAGCGCTCGGCGGTGATCCTGCTGGTTGACGATGATCCGTTGATCGCGATGTCCACCATGGAAATGCTGGAGGACCTCGGTCACCGCGTGATCGGCGTCAATTCCGGACCGCAGGCGCTCGAAATCCTCAGGAGCGACCAGGAGATCGACCTGATGATGACCGATCACGTGATGCCCGGCATGACCGGCATCGAACTCGCCGCGGCTGCGCGCAAGGTGCGGCCGCAGCTTCTGGTGCTGCTCGCCACCGGCTATGCCGAACTGCCCGACGGCACCCAGGTCGACCTGCCGCGGCTGGCCAAGCCCTACCACCAGGATCAGCTGCGCGACCGGCTCGATCAGTTGCTCGGGCAGGGCACCGGTCAGCAAGCTGCTGTCGCCAGCGCCGACAGTCTCGCCACGCCTTCCACTCTGTCCCCGTCACCCTGAGGAGCCGCGAAGCGGCGTCTCGAAGGACGCCGGCCCGGCTGCTGCCGCAAGCGGAGATAGCGCAAGCTGAAACATCGGGGCCGTGCATCCTTCGAGGCTCGCTCCGCTCGCGCCTCAGGGTGACGGTGCGCACAGCTCCATCCGCGTCATTGCGAGCGAAGCGAAGCAATCCATAGCCCGGCAGGTCGGAGAGATGGATTGCTTCGTCGCTTCGCTCCTCGCAATGACGGCGGAGCAAAAGCGTCACAACCTCTCAGGATGACGGGACCAGCAATCGTCGTGCGAGCATCCTACCCCACCATGCGGTCGCGGCCGGTCCAGAAGCGCGCCTTCAGCACCTTCTTGTCGACCTTGCCGACGCCGGTCATCGGCAGCTCCTTGACGAACTGGATCTGCTTCGGCGCGTGCGCCGAGCCCTTCTTCGCCTTCACCAGTCCGATCAGCTCGTCGGCGTCGGGCACAGCGCCCTCGCGCGCGACCACGACGGCGGTGACGGCCTCGCCCCATTTGTCGTCGGGCACGCCGACCACGGCGACCATCGCGACGTCGGCGTGTTGCGACAAGACATCCTCGACTTCGCGCGGGAAGATGTTGAAGCCGCCGGAGACGATCATGTCCTTCTTGCGGTCGAGGATGAACATGTAGCCGCGCTCGTCCATGCGCGCGATGTCGCCGGTGTGCAGCCAGCCGCTCTTCAGCGTCTCCGCCGTGATGTCTGGCCGCTTCCAGTATTCGGCCATCACATGCGTGGCGCGCACGCAGATCTCGCCGGCCTCGCCGGTCGCGACCTCCTCGTCGTCCTGATCGAGGATCTTGACCTGGCAGGCGGTGATCGGGAAGCCGCAGGACAGGAACAGGTCCGGCGTCTTCGGGTCATGATCCGCCTTGCGCAGCACCGAGACCGGATAGCACTCGGTCTGGCCGTAGAGCTGGGAAAACACCGGGCCGATCCGCTCGATGCCTTCGACCAGCCGGCTCGGCGACATCGCGGATGCGCCGTAGAGCAGGAGCTCGAGCGAGGAGAGGTCGGTCCTGTCGAGCGCGGGATGATCCAGCATCACATAGATCATGGTCGGCACGAACAGCGTGAAGTTGATCCTCTCGCGCGCGATGGTCGTGAACACGGCCTCCGGATCGAACCCTTTCAGCATGTGCACGGTGCCGCCGCGCATCAGCGTCGGTAGCACTTTTGTACCCGCGACATGGCTGATGGGGGCCACGGTGAGGTAGCGCGGCGTCTCCGGAATCTCGAAATCGGCGAGGATCGCCGCGGCGAAGCCGCCATATTCGCGGTGATAGCGCAGCGCGCCCTTGGATTTGCCGGTCGTGCCGCCGGTGTAGTTCAAGGTCGAGATGTCGTCGGCGCGGGCGAAATTCTTCGCGCTTGCGCTGCCGGCGTCCTCGGCCACCTGCAACAGGTCGGCGCCGTAATCCGCCGGGCCGAGCGTGAACACGGTCTTCAGGCCCTGCGCCTTCGCCGTGAGTTCGCCGCCGCGATCGCGAAACGTGATGCCGTCGACGATCAGCATCTGCGCTTCGGAATCCTCGATCTGGAACAGCTGGTCGTCGAGCGAGCCGAGCGGATGCAGCCAGGTGATCGCGAGCCGCGACAATTGCGCGGCGACGCCGGCGCACCAGCTGTCGGCGCGGTTGGCGGTGAGCAGCGCGACGCGGGTGCCGGGTGCAAAGCCGAGCCGCATGAACACGCTCTGCATGCGTCCGATCAGGTCGGTCGCGCCCTGATAGCTGAGCGAGCCGCCCGGCCATGCGAAGGCGGTGCGCGATGGATAGCGCGCCAGCGCCCGCAGGGTCTGTTCGCACACCGCCGGAAATGCATAGAGCGGATTGCTCATCTCGTTGTCCCTCCCACCTTTGTCTTTGGCTTTTGTCGTGCCAATGTTGCACCAAAGCTAACACAATGATGCAGGGAAGAAGCAACTTGTCCGCCGATCCTCTCGCGCGTTTTCGCGGTCGCCTCCGGCTGCCGCTGATTGCAGCACCGATGTTCTTGGTTTCCGGTGTCGAACTGGTGGTAGCCGCCTGCCGCAACGGCGTGATCGGTTCATTTCCGACGGTGAATTGCCGTGAGACGGAACAGCTCGATGCCTGGCTCGGCGACATCGCGCGCCGCCTGCAGGCACATGCCGATGCAAGCGGCCAAGCAGCCGCGCCGATCTGCCCGAACCTGATCGTGCATCGCTCCAACACACGGCTGGCCCAGGATCTCGCCGTGCTGCTGCGGCACAAGCCCGAGCTTGTGATCACCTCAGTCGGCTCGCCCGCGCCGGTGCTTGGCCCTCTGCACGATGCCGGCGCGCTGGTGTTCGCCGATGTCGCCTCGATCCGCCATGCCGAGCGCGCGGCAGCAGCCGGCGCCGACGGGCTCGTGCTGCTCACTGCGGGTGCGGGCGGCCAGACCGGCTGGCTCAATCCGTTCGTGTTCGTCCGCGCTGTGCGCGGCTTCTTCGATGGACCGATCGTGCTTGCCGGCGGCATCAGCGACGGCCACGCGCTCCGCGCCGCAGAGGCGCTCGGCTGCGACCTCGCCTATATGGGCACCAAGTTCATCGCGACGCGCGAGAGCATGGCGGACGGCAGGTACAAGCAGATGCTGGTCGACTCCACCGCCGACGACGTCATGCTCACGACGGCGTTCACCGGCCTGCAGACCAACATGCTGCGGCCCTCGATCGAGGCCGCCGGTCTCGATCCCGACGACCTGCCGGCACGCGGTGCGATCGACATCGGCAAGGACATCGACATCGGCGCCCGCGAAAGCCGCCCCAAACGCTGGCGCGATATCTGGAGCGGCGGTCACTCCACCTCCGGGGTGACCGGGGTGCTCGGCGTCGACGAACTCGTGGCGCAGACGATCGCGGAGTATGAGGCAGCGAGCGCGCGGGTGCGGCTCTAGAGTCGCTGCTTTGACGCGTTCCCGTCGCGCCAACCGGTGCTCGAAAGCGCGTTGGTTCGCGAAATAGCAGCACTCAAATCCCGCCCATCCGCTTAACGCGGCATTAACCATGCCGGTCCCAACAATAGCGTCACGGGCCGCCACGGCTGGTCGCCCGGCAGTTTGTGGGAATGCGACATGGCTTTTGAGCCGCTCTCCAAGACCCCGGCATCGCTCGACGAGCTCCGGACCCGGGTGTTTTACGCCCTGCAGCGGCATCCGCTGTGCCGTCAGGTCGAATTCGACATTGTCAGCACGCCGCGCACCCGCCGGACCAACTGGACGGTCAGCATGCACACGGTCCAGCCCGGCGCGCTCTGGACGGCGCATGAGATCGTCGCCGATATCCAGGAGGCCTATGAGCTCGACGTCGCGGCCTGATTTTCCGGCCGTTTCGGGACAATTTCACCTATTTGGCGTCGTCACGGCACGGTACCGCCGCATTTCGCGCTCAGTTTGCGGTGACACCGGCCGGCAATGGAGTAGTTTTTGACCAGAGCCATCACCCTCGCCGCGCTGACATGCTTCCTCCTCGCCGGCGTCGCGATAACAGCCATCTTGGGCCGTGACAGCCTGCCGGCGGCGCAGGCCGACATTGGCCCGGTCGCCAACCGTGCCAGCAAGCAGGACAAGCTCGCGGTCAGCACACTTGCCGCGGCCTCGTTTGAGGCGCCCCAGCCGATTGAGCCTCCCGCCAATCCGTCTCCGCTCCTGTTACGGGCCCAAGCCGCGATTCCGGGCGCGACTGACACGGTGCGCCAGGCCTATGCCTCCGTCGAGCCGACCGATGTCGGCCTGCCGAAGATCACCGACCCCGTCGATGCGGCTCAGCCGAAGATCGCCGAGCCCGCACCCGCGCCGGTCGCCCCGGCGCCGCCGAAGCCCAAGGCTGCGGCCAAGCCGGCGCCGCAGAAGAGCTACGCGCTGCTGAGCGACGCCCAGATCGCCGGCATCAAGGACCGGCTGAAGCTGTCGTCGTCGCAGGAATATTACTGGCCGGCGGTCGAGACCGCATTGCGCGCCGTCGCCCGCAAGATCCACGCCAAGCGCCAGGGCGATCCCGCATCCGGCAGCATGCCGATCGATCCGGACTCCGAGGAGGTCCAGCAGCTGAAGTCGGCGGCGATGCCGCTGCTGTTCCAGCTCCGCGAGGATCAGAAGAACGAGGTCCGTTCGCTGGCGCGCCTGATCGGCCTGGAACGTGTCGCTGCGATGATCTGAGCGCAGGGTCCGGCCGAAGCGGATCTGCGCTCCCTTATGCTCTAGCGGGCCTCCAGCGGCCGCAGCTTCTCCAGCTTACCCTGGGTTTCGACGAGCAGCTGTTTCATGAAGTCCTTGTTGCGCTTCAGCCAGGGCTCGAGCGTCTTCCTGACGTCGCTTGGCGACTTCTTCTCGATCGCCTGCGCCAGCCGGGTCTGAAACGTCCCCCAATCCTTGAACATCTCCTTCAGCAGCGCATCGTCGGAGATGTTGATCGCCGACTTGATGTCGCCGACGGTTTCGAGCTCGCGCATATTGCCCTCTCGCAGGCGGCAGACCACCAGCCTGCTGAGTGACATCCTCGAGGATACCAAGCGGCCGCCGTTCGATCGGCTGCGTTCGCTGGTGCACGCCTTCATCCGCTCCGAATGCGAGGAGGCCGCGGTGCGCGTCGCGCTGAGCGATGCCGCGCCGCTCTATCGCGATGCCCCCGAAGCGCGCGAGGCGCGGGCATCCGGCGAGCGCATCGTCGAAGCGTTCATGCGCGAGGCGTTGCCGAAAGCGTCCGGCGCGGTGCGCGCGACGGCCGGCGATCTGATCACGACGACGCTGAGCACGGTGGGCAAGGATTTTTCCGAGAGCCCGCGAACGCCCGCCGAGATCGCGACCTATGCCGACGCCATGGCCGACATGTTCTGCGCGCATCTGAGGAGTCTCGGAAAGCGCTGAGGTTCACAGATAGTGCTTGGCGACCAGCAGAAATCCGAGCACGCCGCCGGTGACAGCGAAAACCGTCACTCCATTGCAGAGACTGACGTAAGCCGCCGACCAATAGGGAGCGGTCTGAGCGGCCGTCGCGACTTTTTTTGACTTCTGGGGCAAGCCAATTGGCTCCTGAAAAAGGCGCCGCCATCTGGTCAACACAGATGACGGCGCCCGTCTGAGGGCTTCAGGGCGAAACCCTGCTGCAGCGTAAGCTGCGATCATGAACGGTTCGTATACCGCCGGGTGTCGCAAGCTCGCATGTCAGTGCGTCGAGGTTCCCTAACGCATGATCCGGAAAAGTGCGCAGCGGTTCTCCGAAAAGATCATGCTCAAACGAGAGACTAAAGCGCGATGACGATTCGACCCAATCTCATCGCGCTTTAGAACGAAGCGTAGGCATTTCGAAATGCGATGGCGCCGGCCAGCGAGCGCGGCCGCGTGCGCACGGCATGCCCGTCGTTGCCGCTCTGCACGATCCACTGGCCGTTCTCCTGACCCACGATCTTGCCGACGTGGTGACGCCAAACCACGATGGTGCCGACCGAAGGGCCGCCGGCATTGCTGCCGTAGCGCGCCCAGGATCGGGCCAGATTGAATTGCGGACCGGGATCGCTGCCGACCTGGGTACGCATGAACCACCCGCACCACGCAGCTGGGCGACCGGAATGTGCATAGTGCCGATGGTGATGGTGACGGCCGCGGGCTTCGGCAGTTGAAGCGAACGCCAAAAGAACCGCCACAGCGGCGAGAAGTTTACGCATTACAAAGTCCTTCTTGCTGTTGGCAGACCATCCATGTTGTGGGGGAGCGCAGCGATGATCTGCGATTGGCTTGCGAAGCGACCGCATCGGTCAGGCGACGCAAAACGAAGACGGGGCATGGCCCGCGCAGGCGTTTAAGAAACGGGCTATGGCCAAAATATGGCCGGTACGTCCTGTCCGGCGGCCGCGACACTGCCGAAGACTTCAGGCGTGGTCCGCGCAATGGCTGCTAATTTGATCACCGCGGTTGTGCTGTCGCACAGCGACGCGTTGCCGAGCCGGCCAGCCTAGGATCGGCTGCCGATCGTGAATCAGTGCGGTGTGGTGATTGTAAACGTCCGTCTTCGCTTTCGCGTTGCTCAAGCTTCGCCGGACACGCTTCGCCCTTGCAGGCTTCGCGGCCGCGCCATGCGAAGCCTGCAAGGCGAAGCGTGGTGCACCATTCAGAATACAATTGCGCACCACTACCTAATCTAAACACCTATATAATTCTGCTGCGGAAGGTCGACACGTTTCCGACCTATCGCTTGGTCTTGTGAAGGACCAATTTGCCCTGTGAAGCGACATCACCCCACCTGGCGGACCAATTGAGTTCCGAGGCGGAGGGTCGCTCAGTGCCTTTCTGATCCCAGGCTCCCTGTAGCGCAAATAGAGCCCCTTGGGGATCGGCACATCGCAAGATCCAGCAACCGTCGGGCAACTCGATTGGACCTTGGAGGACCCGGCCCCCGCCAGCATCAACGTGCTTGGCAGCCGCACCGATGTCGTCGACATTGAAGTAATAGAGCCAGCAGGGTTGCGATACGCTCGGAAGTTTGGTGAGCATTCCGCCGATCGTCTGGCCGGCCGCTGAAAACAATTCGTACAGGTCGGCCGGCCCGGTTTCAGCGTGAGCCTTCTGCCAGCCAAGAAGCTCGCCGTAAAACGGGAAGATCTTGTTCCGGTCTTCAGCCAGCAACTCGTGCCAGCCCACGCGTCCAGGCTCGTCCAATCCGCTGGACTGCCGTTGGCCATATGTCAGCCCGGAAACCAGTGCAAACGTCGCTCCTTGCGGATCGGCGACCACCGAAATTCGGCCAATATTGCTGGCGGTCGGCGTTATCAGAATGGCGCCCCCACGACGGCGGACCTGCACGGCTTTCGCATCCACGTCGTCGACGGCGATGTAGCCGACCCATCTCGGCTTCGCTCCCAATCGCAGCCCTTCTTCCGGGAGATGCATGAGTCCAACTGCCGGGGCGTCGCCTGCAATAAGCAGCGTGTAGGCGAATTCCGGAGTCGACGCATCTTCCACCGCCCAGCCGATGACCTTGCCATAAAATGCGGCTGCTGCCGACATGTTCGTCGTCAGCAACTCATACCAAGCGAAGCGTCCGAGTTGATCGACCAAGCTAATTTCCCCGTTCAAGCGGGCCGACGATTGCGCTGCATCATGTTGCACCCGTTGCAATCCGCTCCACGGGCGCGAATTCTCGATTTAATCGACCAAATTGCGCGATATCGTTCATGAAGATGAATGCAATCAGAACGAGTTCTATTACATTTTGTGTATGTCGTAATTCTTGTCTGCCTCGTTCGCTCGGCGTAAGATCGTGCTTCGGAAGTCCTTTCTTCCAAACTGGGAGGATGCGGCCATGCAGCGGGCGAAGCAAGCTTCGAGAAAGAAGCGAACGACCAACGCCGCGGTACCGGCGCTGGGATTAGCCGGTCTGACTTTTTCGCTCGCGGGCAGCGCATATGCCTCCGCCGTGCCCACCGGCGACGTTCAACACAAGCCGAGCTTCGCGCCGGGCCATATGACGACGCTCAGTGAGGAAGAACTCGCCGACGTCAGTCTCGCCACCTTCCACCTCAATCTCATCGACGATGAAAGCGTCGGAGGCCGCGTGCTGCTCGCGCGGGGATGCGGTGGTTGCCGTGGCTGCGGAGGCGCCAGAGCTTGCGGAGGCTGCAGGGGTTGCGGAGGATGCAGGGCCTGCAGAGGCTGCCGTTGCGGTGTCGGTTGCGGTGGATGTGGCGGCTGCGGCGTTGGTTGGATCGGCGTAGGCGTGCCATTGGTCTCATGCGCAGGCTGCTGTGCATCCTGGGGCCGCTGCCGCTGGTGCTAGCGCTCACTGACTGGGCGTCGACACGTCGCGATTTCATTGGCCGGGCGCCCGAACGACCCGGCTAATTTTTTGCTTTCGTTACACATTCGGCCGCGCCTGGCTGATCAGCTTGCCGACGGTGGGCGAGTGTGATCCAAATTGCTCGCAGAATGCCGGTGGCCGAACGCGGCGCACAAGCCGCGCGCTGCCAATGGTCGGCGGCGCGCCGGCGATCGGAAGTGACAGCAACAGGATCAGCGTGCCGCCCCGATGACAGTCAATGGCAAGAGCCGCACCGCGAAGCAGAGCCGCAAGGGCATTTTGCGATTCGCGCCGAACTTCACCGCCTATGTGATTCCTCCCGATGTGGTCTGCCTCTACTCCGAGAACCGCAAATTCTTCCTGCACGGTGATCTCTATTGTGCGGTGACCGCGGCGATCGGCAAAAATGGTAAGGCTGCACCAGAGATCGTTCGGCAGCTCTCAAAGAATTTTCCCGCCGACAAGATCGAGGAAGCGATCAGGCGGCTGCTAGAGCGCCGATATATCGTAAGCGGCGCGCCGCACGCGTTCGCAGGCGCCGTCGATGGATATTGGGCGAGTCTCGGCCTCCCCCCCGAGGTCGCAGAACAGAATCTCCGCGATTGCCCCGTGCGGGTCGAAGCCATCGATGTCAAAGGCGCCAACGAACTTGCCGCGGCCTTGAGCAAGCTCGGTGTTCGGATCACCAAGCGGTCGCCCAAGCTCACGATCACACTGGCGAACGACTATCTTGACCGGCGGCTCGTCGAATTGAACGGAAAGCGCTTTGGCGATGGGACGCCCTGGCTGCTGGCGCAGCCGTCCGGCGTGTTTCCGCTGGTGGGACCCGTGTTCAAGCCGGGCGAGAGCGCCTGCTGGACTTGCCTGTTCGATCGCATGATACGCAATCGGGAGATCAAGGGATTTCTCGATCGCAGAGCGGCGCAGGTGGTCGCCGTATCGCCCCTGGTCGGCGACGCCGTCGGACAAATCGGCATCCACTTCGCTGCTGTTGAAATCGCAAAAGCGATTGCCTCGGGATTTCGTACCGATCTGCGCGATCACATCGCAAGCTTCGACCTGACCGGTGCCGTCATTGCCAAGCATTACGTCGCGCGACGCCCGCAGTGTCCTATTTGCGGCAGCAGGAAGCTGCAGAGTCCGCGCCGGGCGGCAGCGCCGATCGAGATCGCGGAGGGCGGAAAGCTCGTCATGACCAGCGGCGGTTACCGCGCCGTGACGTCGCGAGCCACCGTAGCACGGTTCCGCAAGCACGTCAGTCCGCTGACCGGCGTCGTCTCGCGGCTCGAGCGGATCGAGGCCGATCTGCCGATGAACACGAATTTTTTCGCCTACCACAATTTCTCGGCGCCGGCCTGGAACGTCGACCAACTCAGATCCGGATTGAGCGGCGGCAGCTTCGGCAAGGGCTCCACAGCCGAGCAGGGCGAGGCCAGCGCGTTGATGGAGGCGATCGAGCGCTATTCGGGCATTTTCCAGGGCGACGAGATCAGGACGAAGCGCCGCTTTGTCGATTTCGCTCCCGGCGACGCTCTTCTTCCCAACGAAGTACAGCTTTTCAGCGACGCGCAGTTTCAAAACAGACATACCTCGCAGCCGGACGATTCACATCTGGTGCCTGAACCGCTCGATCCCTCGACCAAGACGGAGTGGTCGCCGGTCTGGTCGTTACGCGACAAGCGTTTCAAACATCTTCCAACGGGTCTCTTGTACTTCTTCTATGGCGGCTTCCACACGGATTCCAACGGATGCGCGGCCGGCAACACCCGGGAGGAAGCCATCGTTCAAGGCTTCCTCGAACTGGTCGAACGCGACGCCTACGCGATCTGGTGGTACAACCGGCTGCAACGTGCAGAAGTCGACCTCGCGCAATTCGAAGATCCCTATGTGCGGGATCTGCAATCCCAGCTTGCCGATGCGGGGCGCAGGCTTTGGGTGCTCGACATCACCAGCGATCTCGGCATTCCCTCTTACGTGGCGATCATCCATTGGACGCAGAACGGGCACGAAAATATCGAATTCGGTTCCGGCTCGCATTTCGATCGCCGCATAGCCCTGCTGCGTTCCCTCACCGAGCTGACCCAGTTCATGTCGATTGGCATGATGGGCGGCGGAAGTGGCGAGAAGCCGACGCTGGACGGTGTCACGCCGCTGCGACTGGACGATTATCCGTTCCTGATCCCCAGCGACAATCCGATCGTGCCGTCGGCGCCGAGCCTCAAGGTTCACGACAACGCGCGCGACCAGGTCAATGCCTGCATCGAGATTGCCACCGGCGCGGGATTTGATTTCCTCGTGCTCGACCAGACGCGGCCCGATGTCCAGGTGCCCGTCGTCAGAGTGCTCGTTCCGGGGTTGCGGCATTTCTATCGCCGCTTCGCGCCCGGCCGACTCTACGATGTTCCGATGAAGCTCGGATTGCTGAACCGTCCGCGACTGGAAAGCGAGCTCACGCCATTCCTTCCACACACCTGAAGGCTGGCTCGTTGCGCAACTTCCGGAAAACGAAGCTCAGGAAGATCGCACCCGTCATCGTCGCCCGATTGAACGGTCGTTGCTCCCTTCACATGCAGGCGGACGGAAGCATCGCTGCAGGCTTGGGCGGCTACTCGATCAATCTGGGACAATTCAGCGCGGCAGCGGTCGACCGTGCGGGACATCTCACCAGCGGCCTGCCGCTCGCCTCCTTTGCGGGCAAAGGCGTCCTCGCGAGGCAGGTTCATGCCCTCGTGCGGCGACTGGCAGGGCATGGATTTCTCGAATACCGCCTATACTCTCCGCGTGACGAGCAAGACCTCGTGGTCATCGAGCCGCAGGTCGCCGAATACTGGCCACAACGTGCAAAGCTGGGGAACGGTGATACCATTGTGTTGTCGCGCTTCGCCTATCTGCGCCGGCGCGGCAGCGAGATGGTGCTGGAATCGCCGCGCGCTGGCGCGCTGTTTCGGATTTTCGATCCCGCCATCGCTGCCACCCTCGCTGCCCTGTCGCGGCCTCAGAAGATCAGCAACCTTCGCCGCCATGCGGCCTCCGCCAACCTCGATCTGCTCGGATTGCTGCTCGACAGCAAGATG
This sequence comes from Bradyrhizobium sp. BRP56, assembly GCF_020194035.1. Lineage (NCBI taxonomy): Bacteria > Pseudomonadati > Pseudomonadota > Alphaproteobacteria > Hyphomicrobiales > Nitrobacteraceae > Bradyrhizobium > Bradyrhizobium sp. BRP56. The sequence goes on along the minus strand of NZ_JADYVV010000052.1, from coordinate 18,077 downwards.
CTGATCAAGCTCAATGCGAAAGACGGCGACGGCCTTCGGGTGAATGAAGGCGACGGCAATCTCGTTCTCTGGGACTTCCACGATCTCGTGTTTCATACGCGGAGCACGGAGGGCCGGCACACCAATCCAGTTGGCGGCGCGTTCACCCATGCGGGCGTCGTTCCACCGCTACCCGCGGTGCGCCCGCCTTGGCCCGGCAAGAAGATCGACCTCGGCAAATTCTCCACGTCGGGGTCGGTCTCGCACTTCGCGAAGCTGTTGCGCGAACGCCATTCAATACGAGATTTCGACGACCAGCATCCGGTCACGCTCGCCGAGCTCGCGCAGTTTCTCGACACGACAGCCCGCGTGCTGTCGGAATGGAAGATCGGCGCAGATTTTGACGGCGGTCCCGAGGTCACCTACAGCGCAAGACCCTATCCGTCGGCAGGCGGCGCGTATGAGCTGGAACTATACTTGGCGGTCTTGAACTGCGGGGAGCTTGCACGTGGACTTTACCACTATGACGCGGGCAGCCACGCGCTTGTCGCGATCGACACCTCCGCCCAACAACTCCAAGCGCTTTCTACGGCGGCCGAGTTTGCCATGGACGCATCCGGTCCACCGCAGGTCTTGATCACGATCGCCGCGCGCTTTGGGCGGATCTCCTGGAAATACAGCTCAATCGCATATTCGCTGATCCTGAAGGACGTCGGCAACCTGATCCAGACGTTCTATCTGACGGCGACCGACATGGGCCTTGGTGGCTGCGCAATCGGCACCTGCAACATCGATCTGTTTGCAAAAATGACGGGGCTTGAATTCCACGTGGAGGGCCCGGTCGGTCAATTCGCGCTCGGGCGCGGCAGGAAACCGGCCGCCTCTAGCTAAAGGGGAGGTCTTTCGAATGTTTACGGCCTGGATCGCACGCGAATGGCGCCCAGCGGCGGGATTCGGCTTCGCCCTTCGGGCTACGTCGGGACGAGCCTTCGTGCGGACGGCTTGTCGGCTACGCTGAATGGTGCCCCTGGCCGGAATCGAACCAGCACTCCTTGCGGAACTCGATTTTGAGTCGAGCGCGTCTACCAGTTCCGCCACAGGGGCATTCGCAATGGTCCCGGCCGGGAAGGCTGGGGTCGCGAAGCGCGGCGGACTATAGCGGGCGGCCCGTCATGGTCAACCCGCGCGGGCGGGATGTCCCGCGCCCCGGCAGCGGAATTTCCGGCGGGTGTGACCCCAAGGACGACGCAAAGCCGTCGCCCGTCCGTATGGCAGTCACGGAAGAGTTTGCCCGGCGGCGGCCGCCTGCCACCGTGCCCATGCCCGGCCGCGGCTGCGGCTGCGGCAACGTACTCCGGCACGGAGGCGCGAGCGTAACGGTATTGTCCGTTCGTCGATCTCGATGACGCACATGAACGCAGGCTGCTCAATCCGAGTCTTTTCTTTTCCGATGAGCTGCAGGGGGCGATGACCCAGTGGGGCCTGCGCGTTCCCACGCATCATCGACTGAACGCGATCTGACCGCGACGGACGGCGGCCGTCACGGTCAACCCGCGCGGATGTGATTGTCCCGCGCCTCGACAGCGGTATTTTCACGCGATACGACCGCAATCGACGACCTTGGAGCAGGGCCCATGACCCTCCCGAACGATGCTCCCCGGAGGACCGACGTGACGATTGCCACCGCCCATCCGTCGCATGCTTCCGCCGCCGGCAATCCGGCGCTGACCTCGGCGCTGGCGATTGCCGTGATCGCGGCGGCGACCCTGGCCGGCGCCTGGTTCTTCCAGCTCGTGCTGGAGATCATGCCCTGTCCGCTCTGCCTCGAGCAGCGCTATGCCTATTACCTCGCGGTGCCGCTCGGCGCCCTGGTCGCGCTCGCGGCCGCCCGCGGCGCGCCGCGTCCGGTGCTGCTCGCCGGCCTTGCGATCCTCGGCCTCGCCGCGCTCGCCAATGCCGGGCTCGGCACCTATCACGCCGGTGTCGAATGGGGGTTCTGGCCGGGGCCAACCGATTGCACCGGCCCGATGGTGGATTTCGGCAAGGCCGGCTCGCTGCTGGACCAGCTCGACAAGGTCAAGGTGGTCCGCTGCGACGAGGTGCAGTGGCGCTTCCTCGGCATTTCGCTGGCCGGTTACAACGTGCTGATTTCGCTGCTGATGGCCGTGATCGCCGGCTGGGGCGTGATGCGAGCCGCGCGGGCATAAGCCCGTAGGGTGGGTAGAGCGAAGCGAAACCCACCATCCTTGCTGCGGAACGAAGCCGATGGGTTTCGCTGCGCTCTACCCATCCTACGCTTCCACGGATAAAGCCCGCCCGTCTCTCGATCCGTCATGCTGAGGAGGCTGCGAAGCAGCCGTCTCGAAGCATGCACGGGCACTGACCGGGCCGTTCATCCTTCGAGACGCTCTTCGCGCTCCTCAGGATGACGGGACAAAGGGGGCCTAATCGTCGACGTCGTCCTGCGGCCGGCCGAACAGATGGATGATGCCCGGCGTCGAGATGGTGACGAACAGGAAGCGCGACAGATGATGCGCGCCGACGAAGATCGGGTCGATGTGCAGCGTCAGCGCCAGCGCCAGCATCGCGTCCATCGCGCCCGGCGCGAAGGCGACCACGACATCGGCGAGCCGCACATGGGTGGTGAAGCCGATCACCGCGACGAACACGGCCGAGATCAGGATGGCAATCGCAAACGAGCCGAGCCCGGCATTGACGTGACTGAGCAGGGTCGAGGTTTTCATCCGCGCGAAGCGGGTGCCGATAATGGCGCCGATGCCGACCAACGCGACGTTGCGGAGCCAGGGCGGCAGGCCGCCATCGACCAGCCCGGAGCCGTGCAGCAGGCTGGAGGCGAGCATCGCGCCGAACATCCAGCTGGCGGGGAATTTGATCCAGCGCAGCAGCAGCGAGACGCCGATCGATAAGGCGACCAGCGCGACGAGGCCGAACGGCGAGGCGACCGTCGTCGGCAATGGCGGCGGCGCTGCATGCGTCACCCCGGTCAGCGCCAGCACCAGCGGCAGCGCCGCGGTCAAGATGATCACGCGCATGGTCTGCACCACCGCGATCGCCGCGACGTCGGCGCCCTTTTCCGCGGCGAGGATCGTGATCTGCGACAGCGCGCCCGGGCTGCCGGCGAGGAAAGCCGAGGTCTGGTCCCAGCCATGGACGCGTTGCAGGTAGAGGCTCGAGCCGAAGGTCGAGCAGAACGTCGCCAGCGCCAGCAGGCCGATGGTGAGCGGATAGGAGCTCATGTGCTGCAGCAATTGCTGCGACATCAGCGAGCCGAGGGAGATGCCGAGCAACAGCAGCACCGATTGCGTCAGCACCGCCGGCACCGCGAGCGGCCGTCCGGCCAATGCGGCGATCGCGACCGCGACCATCGCCCCCGAGATCAGGCCGCCCGGCAATTCTGCCCACAGAAACAGCAAGCCGCCGACGGTGCCGATGACAAGGGTCTCGAGCCCGTTCAGGACTTTGCTGCGGTCGGGAATGGCCGTTGCCATCGAAGCGCGGATCAGGGTCACGCCGCCTTATGGCAAATTCGCGTGAACGCGACAAATGCATCTCGCGATTGCAGCATTGCGCTCCAGCTCGCCCGGCGCACAGATTTTCACCCTTCGAAACGGGCCGGGGATTGCGATCAGTATCCCACAGACTCGTCATGTCCGGGCAGAAGCGAAGCGCGTGTTCGCGCAGGCGTCCCGGCCATCCATGCCTTTGCCACGCGCAAGCCAACGCGCAGATGCCCGGCACAAGGCCGGGCATCACGGGTTCGTCGAGCGATCGAGCGCGTTCGCGATTGCCCTCCCCGATGGGGAGAGCGAATCGGATCAAACCTGTCCGGACGTTACTTCGTCGCCGCGGGCGCTGCAGCGGCGCCGCCCGACTTCTCCTTCTTGCACTCGGAGCGGAATTTCTTGCGCTCCTTGCCGTGCAGCCCCTTGGCGTCGGCTTCCTTCGAGCATTCCAGCGACTCGGCGGTGCGCGGCTTCTTCTCGGCCGGCGCCTTGGTCTCGGCCTTCGGAGCGGCGTCCTTGGCGGCGGGCGCGGCCGTTTGCGCGAAAGCTCCGCCCATCAGCAGCAGGGAGGCCAGGGCGGTTGCGGACGCGAGCGTGGAAATCGTCTTCATGGGGCACCTCGTGAGGGAAAGAGGGCCGAAACGTCGCGCGACGATGCTGAACCGTGGATGAACATGCAGCGGTCCGGCCGCCACAATATTTTAACGCGCAGGCGCGCAGGCGCGTTGTCGCAAGTCGGGGTTGCGCTAGGATAATGGTCTTACGCCAATGCTCCCCACGGGAAACCAACGGGAAACCAGGGATGACGGGAGACCAGCGATGACCATTCAAACCAGATTGTTGTGCGTGCTTGCGGTGTCGGGCTTTGCAGCCTTTGCGGCGAGCGCGCCGGCGCAGGCCCTGACCGCGCAGGAATGCAGCGCCAAGTACCAGGCGGCCAAGTCGGCCGGCACCCTCGGCGGCCAGAAGTGGAATGATTTCCGCAAGGCGCAGTGCGGCGCCGACGCGACCCCGGCCGCGGCGCCCGCCGCTCCGCCGCCGGCAGCCGCCGCGCCCGCTCCGGCCGCGCCGAAGGAAGCCAAGCAGGCGCCCGCCGCGCCGGCAGGACCCGCCGTATTTCCGAACGCCATCGATCCCAAATACGCCAAGGAGTCCGAAGGCAAGGGACGCATGCACACTTGCGTCGACCAGTACAACGCCAACAAGGCCACCGGCGGCAATGGCGGCCTGAAGTGGATCCAGAAGGGCGGCGGCTATTACAGCGAATGCAACAAGCGCCTGAAGGGCGCCTGAGCGAGCCGACCGAGTTTGGCGAGCGGCCGGCGTAAGCCGGCCGCTTTCCGTTTGCACCGGCTCTATTGGCTGCAACTCTCTCTACGGGTTTTCCGTCAGCAGCTTGTCCGCCGACTGCGTCAGCAATTGCGCGCGCTTGCGCGGGCCGCGCTCGAGAAACAGCAGGCTCTGGCCGAAGATGAAGCAGTAGAACAGGAAGGCCTGCGCATCGGCCTCTTCAGTCGGCAGCCCGGTAGCGCGATAGAGCTGGGCGACATTCTTCAGCCGCGCGGCATCGACGCTCGCGGCGGCAGCGGCAGCGGCCTCATCGGTGCGCGCCCATTGCCGGATCGCGAGCTCGACCGCCATCGCCTCGGTGTTCATGCGCTCCGAATACAGCGTGATGATCGCCTTCAGCCGCTCGCGCGCGCTGGCGCCGTCGAGCGCGGTGTGCTTCTCGATCGATGCGATGCGGCCGTCGCGCCAGCGCATCAGCATGGCCTCGAGCAGCGCGGCGCGATCCCTGAAGCGGCGGTAGAAGCCGCCCTTGGTGACGCCGAGATTCTTAGCCAGCACCTCGACCCGCACGCCGTCGACGCCGCTATGCGCGAGTTCGGCGAAGCCGGCCGCGACCCAGACGCCGCCTTTGCTTTCAGTCATGCGATCTCCGCGCATCCATAATGCGCGATGGGATCGTCATCGCGCATTAATCGCTTGTTTGTGCATGATCTCCGCGCAAACGCGTTGCGTTTGTCGCGAGGGAAAACCGCTTCGCACTTTTCCCGGATCATGCTTTGATACGGTACCGTATTGCTAGCCTGCTTCGTCCCTGATACGCTACCGTATCAAAAATCGAAGGAGGGATCCAATGGAGGGCGAGGCGACCTATCGCGGCACGGTCTATCCCTGGCACTGCGACCATATCGGCCACATGAACGTCATGTGGTATGTCGGCAAGTTCGACGAGGCGAGCTGGAACATGTTCGCGCGGCTCGGCCTGACGCCGAGCTACCTGCGCGAGTCCGGCCGCGGCATGGCCGCCGTGCAACAGAACATCTCCTACAAGCGCGAGCTGCTCGCCGGCGACCTCGTCGAGGTCAAGAGCCGGCTGGTCGAGTTCCGCGACAAGTCGATCCGTATCCTGCACGAAATGCGCAATGCGGAGACCGGCGAGATCGCCGCGACCTGCGAGATCGCGGCCGTGCATATCGACCGTGCCGCGCGCAGATCGATGCCGTTCGCGCCGGCGATCCGCTACGCGGCGATGCCGCATCTCGTGCCGTCCGAGTCCGCAATCGCGTGACCGCCATGCCGCGTTTCGAACCGAAGAATCCAAACTATCGCGCGGTCGCGACCGATACATTCGCGCGCCAGCGCGCGATGCAGACGCTTCGTATCTCGATCGCGCGGATGGAGCCCGGCGAGGTCGATCTTGCGATGCCCTATGCGCCAGAGTTTTGCCAGCAGAACGGCTTTGTGCATGCCGGAATCATCACCGCGGGGCTCGACAATGCCTGCGGCATCGCCGCCTTCACGCTGATGCCCGAAGGCTCCGACATCCTCACCGTGGAGTTCAAGACCAATCTGCTGGCGCCGGCGCGCGGCGAGCGGTTCGTGTTCCGCGGCGTCGTGGTCAAGCCCGGCCGCACACTAACAGTCTGCGACGGCCGCGCCTACGCGATCCAGGACGGCGTCGAGACGCTGGTCGCGACCATGAGCGGCACGCTGATGGCGCTGGCGCGGCGGGAGCCGCGTGTGGTCGCGGCGGAAGGCTAATCCCGTCATGCTGAGGAGCCGCGTAGCGGCGTCTCGAAGCATGCACGGCCCGGGTAGTGGCCGTCCATCCTTCGAGGCTCGCTCCGCTCGCACCTCAGGATGACGGTCTGAGAGGGTGTGACGTATTCGAAAGCGGCGCCCAAGATCTGCGCACGCATCCAAGACCCGCGCATTGACAAGGTCCCGCCACACCGACCTGATAGGCGGATGTCTCGCGTGAGCTTCCTGCCATGATCGCCAGCCTCAGCCTGATCCTGCTCTGCCAGCTGGTCGGCGAGGTCGCCGTGCGCGCGCTGGCGGTACCGGTGCCGGGCCCGGTGGTTGGTCTCGTGCTGCTGTTGTTGCTGCTGTTGGCGCGCGACCGCTTTCCGGCGTTGGCGCGCGGGCCGCTCGGCGATGACGGCGTCGAGAGCGCGAGCCGCGGCATGCTCGCCAATCTCTCGCTGCTGTTCATTCCCGCCGGCGTCGGCGTGGTGCAGAAGCTCGATCTGCTCGCCGAGCACGGCATCGCGGTCCTGGTGATCCTCGCGGTTTCGGTCATCGTCACCCTGCTGGCGACGGTTGCGACCTTCGTTGCGGCGAGCAGCCTGTTGTCGCGCGAGGAGGAGAGGCCGTGAACGACAATTCGTTCTCGCTCTGGGTCTATCTCTCGCAGTCGCCGCTGCTCTGGCTGACGGTGACGCTGTTGACCTATGCGGCGGCCGACGCGGTGTCGCTGAAGACGAGGCGGCACCCGCTCGCCAATCCCGTGCTGCATTCGGTGTGGATCATCGGCGTATTCCTGCTGCTGACCGGGACCTCCTACACCACCTATTTTGCCGGTGCGCAGTTCGTGCACTTCCTGCTCGGGCCGGCGACGGTGGCGCTCGCAGTGCCGCTCTACGAGAATCGCCGGCGGGTCGCGGCGGCGATCCTGCCGATGCTGGTTGCGCTCGCGATCGGCTCGCTGACGGCGATCGTCTCGGTGGTGCTGCTGGCGCAGGCGTTCGGGCTGCCGCGCGACGTCATCCTGTCGCTGGCGCCGAAATCGGTCACCGCCGGCGTTGCGATGGGCATCAGCGAATCGCTGCATGCCGATCCCTCGCTGACCGCGGTGTCGGTGATCCTCACCGGCATCATGGGAGCGATCATCGTCACGCCCCTGATGAACTTCACCGGCATCACCGACTTTCGCGCCCGCGGCTTTGCGGCGGGCATCGCCGCCCATGGCATCGGCACCGCGCGCGCCTTCCAGGTCGACGAGGTCGCCGGCGTGTTTGCCGGGATCGCGATGAGCCTGAATGCGCTGGTCACCTCGCTGCTGGTGCCGCTGGCTGTGACATATCTGCTGCGCTGAGCATGATCCGGAAAAGTGGGAACCGGTTTTCCCTCGCGACAAACGCAACGCGTTTGCGCGGAGATCATGCTGATATAGAGAGTCCGGCTGCAGGGCAGTTTTGTGCTATTGGTATGGCGTTGAGCAGCAAATCCTTCTAGGGTCGCCGCCTCAAACGCGAGCCTGTTCCCCTTGGTCTTCTCCGCAACTCAAAGCATGCTTGGGCTGGCATCGGGCATGCTGGTCGGTTTTTCGCTGGGCCTGGTCGGCGGCGGCGGCTCGATCCTTGCCGTGCCGCTGATGGTCTATGTGGTCGGCGTGCCGGAGCCGCATGTCGCGATCGGCACCTCGGCGATCGCGGTCGCGGCCAACGCCGCGGTCAATCTCTCCAACCACGCCCGCGGCGGCACCGTGATCTGGTCCTGCGCGCTGGTGTTCGCGCTGTCGGGCATGCTGGGCGCGTTCGGCGGCTCGATCCTCGGCAAGATGCTGGAGGGGCAGAAGCTGCTCGCGCTGTTCTCGCTGGTGATGCTGGTCATCGCGGGCCTGATGCTGAAGAACCGCGCGCGGGTCGGGCTGACCGACGTCAAGATCTCGATGTCCAACATGCCCGCGATCATCGGCCTCGGGCTTGCCACCGGAACCATGTCGGGCTTCTTCGGCATCGGCGGCGGCTTCCTGATCGTGCCGGCGCTGATGCTGGCGACCGGGATGCCGATCATGAACGCGGTGAGTTCCTCGCTGGTTGCCGTCACCGCCTTCGGCATGACCACGGCCCTGAGCTATGCGTGGTCCGGGCTGGTGTCGTGGGGCCTGGCGGGGCTATTCGTCGCCGGCGGCATCGCGGGCGGCCTTCTCGGCACAAGCAGCGCCCGCCACCTGTCGGAACGGCGCGGCGCGCTTAATATCGTGTTTGCGACTGTGATTATCGTGGTGGCGATCTATATGCTGCTGCGTAACATCAATGTGTCCTGAACGTAGAAGGGCGCAGAGCTCTTGCGAAAGCCAGCCATGAACCAACTGACAAAATCGCCCCTGATCAACGCCGGTGCCACCCGCCGCGGCGCGCTCGGCCTGATCGGTGCCGGCATCGCGCTCATGGCCGCGGGCGCCGCGCGCGCCGAGGACGACAATGTCCTGACCGAGGAGCAGGTGCTGCGCGATCCGGATATTCCTGACATCGGCAACCCCAAGGGCGACATCACCATCGTCGAATGGTTCGACTACAACTGCCCCTATTGCCGCAAGCTCGCGCCGGAACTGCGCCAGGTGGTGCAGGACGACGGCAAGGTCCGCCTCGTGCTGAAAGATTGGCCGATCCTCGGGCCGGTCTCCAAGGTCGCGGCGCGGATGGCGCTGGCGGCGAAGTACCAGAACAAGTTCGACGTCGCGCATGAGGCGATGATCTCGGTCAATTCGCGCATCACCGAGCCGCGCATCGCCGAATTGCTCTCGGGCGCCGGCCTCGACATGGACCGCCTGAAGAAGGATCACGACGCCAACGCCAAGGCGATCGACGCGATCCTTTCGCGCAACAACGAGCAGGCGCTGGCGTTCGGCTTCAACGGCACGCCGTCATTCATCGTCGGCAAGTACCGCGTGCCGGGCGTGCTCAGCATGGATCAGTTCGAGCAGGTGATCGCCGACGCCCGCAAGGCCAATATGGGCCGCAAGACCGAGCAGAATTAGCCTTTGGCCCCTGCTGTTGAGGAGCGCTGACAGGTCCATGCGAAGTGCTCGTTTCGTTGGTTTTCGTCATGGCCGGGCTTGTCCCGGCCATCCACGTCTTTTCTGTCGAAGCGAAGCAAAGACGTGGATGCCCGGCACGAGGCCGGGCATGACAAGTTTTGCGGATATGATTATGTCGGCTTGAAAACAATCGTTACTTCGCCGCGATCTTGTCCCACTGCTCGCGGGTGCGCGTCTTCAACAGGTTCCAGTCATGCGCTGCGACGTCCCAATTGACGATGGTGCGCGTGTCCTGCGCCACCTCGCCATTGGCGACGCTCGACGTCCGCATCGAGTCATAGACATAAACGCCGCATGTCAGCAGCAGCGCGCCCAAAATCATGCCGAAAAAGGTCCGCATCGCTCAATCCCTCCGGTGTCGGAAGCATAACGTCGCCGGGCTCGCTGTGGTTCCGGCGATCGATCAACTGCGCGCGAACGCCCGCATCACGTAATCGATGAACACGCGCACGCGCGGCGAGAGCTGGCGGTTGCGCGGATAGAGCAGGTTTACCGGCACCGAGGGCGGCGGACATTGCTGCAGCACCGCGACCAGCGTTCCGTTTGCCAGATCGGTTTCGGCATGGAAGCGCGGCACCTGCACGAGGCCGAGACCGAGTTTGGCGCTCGCGAGATAACTCTCGGGTCCGGTCACCGACATCGGCGCCGGCAGCGGAAACTGCTTCAACGCGCCGTCGATCACGAACTCCATCGGCCGCAGGCGTCCCGTGGTCAGCGAGCGGATGCCGATCATGCGATGGCCGTCGAGCGCGAACGGATCGACTGGCGTGCCGAAACGCGCAAAGTAATCCGGCGTCGCGCAGGTCAGCCGCTCCAGCATCGTGACCTGCCGCGCGATCATGTCGCTGTCGGGCAGCTTGCCGAAGCGCAGCACGCAGTCGACGCCTTCGCGGATCAGATCGACCCAGCGGTCGCTCTCGCTCATGTTGATCTCGATGTCGGGATATTCGGCGAGGAAGCCCGGCAGGTTCGGCAGCAGGAAGTGCCGCGCCAGCGTGCCCTGCACCTCGAGCCGCAGCAGCCCCTTCGGCCGCGCGCCGCCGAACGCGCCCTCGGCGTCTTCGAGATCCGCGATCAGCGACAGGCAGCGGCGGTAGTGCGCCTCGCCATCGAGCGTCGGGCGCACCGTGCGCGTGGTGCGCTCGAGCAGCCGCACGCCGAGCCGCGCCTCCAGCCCCTTCACCGCGTCCGTCACCGTCGAGCGCGGCAGCCCCAGATCCTCGGCGGCGAGCGAAAAGCTGCGCCGCTCGACCACCCGGGTGAACACGCGCATCGCGTCGAAACGGTCCATCTATTATCCGGTAATAACGAATAGTAATGCCAGAGGATGCATGATTATCCGGTGAATTCCAAGGCGTAGCGTCCTCCCATCGAACGCGGAGCGGCCGCACAACCCGATGGGAGACTAAAATGACCAACCAAACCAACAAGGTAGCCCTGGTGACGGGTGCCTCGCGCGGGATCGGCGCGACGGTGGCCGAACGCCTCGCCAGGGACGGCTTCACCGTCGTCGTCAACTACTCCGGCGACGCCAAGTCCGCCCAGGCGGTGGCGGACAGGATCGAGGCCGCTGGCGGCCGGGCACTGACCGCGAAGGCCGATGTCAGCGATGCCAACGCGGTGCGCGGCATGTTCGACGCGGCGGAAGCCGCCTTCGGCGGCGTCGACGTGCTGGTCAACAATGCCGGCATCATGAAGCTCGGCAAGATCGCCGACAGCGACGATGCCGCGTTCGACCAGCAGGTCGCGGTCAATCTGAAGGGCAGCTTCAACACCATGCGCGAGGCGGCGCGCCGGCTGCGCAACGGCGGACGCATCGTCAACTTCTCGACCAGCGTCGTCGGCACGAAGCTCGAGACCTACGGCATCTATGTCGCGACCAAGGCCGCGATCGAGTCGTTGACCGCGATCCTGTCCAAGGAATTGCGCGGCCGCGGCATCACCGTGAATGCGGTCGCGCCCGGGCCGACCGCGACCGATCTGTTCCTGCACGGCAAGTCGGACGAGCTGATCGACCGCTTCGCCAGGATGGTGCCGCTGGAGCGGCTCGGCACGCCTGATGACATCGCCAATGCCGTGGCCTTCCTCGCCGGCCCCGACGGCTCCTGGATCAATGGCCAGACGCTGCGCGCCAATGGCGGCCTGGTCTGACGCCCGCACATCTCCAACCCAACTCGCATTCAACCGACTTCACAAGGATACGTGTCATGAAACAGGTCATCGTCATTACCGGCGCTTCGAGCGGCTTCGGCCGCCTCACCGCCAACGCGCTCGCCAAGGCCGGCCACACCGTCTACGCCTCGATGCGCCACACCACCGGCCGCAACGCCGCCGCGGTCGCCGATATCGAGGAGTTCGCGCGCGACAACAAGGTCGACCTGCGCTCGCTCGAGCTCGATGTCGGCTCGCAGGCGTCAGTCGATGCGGCGATTGCGAAGATCGTCGCCGAGGAAGGCCGCCTCGACGTCGTGATGCACAACGCCGGCCACATGGTGTTCGGCCCGGCGGAGGCCTTCACGCCCGAGCAGCTTGCCGAGCTCTACGACATCAACGTGCTGTCGACCCAACGCGTCAATCGCGCGGCGCTGCCGCAGCTGCGCAAGCAGGGCAGGGGACTCGTGGTCTGGGTGTCGAGCAGCTCTTCGGCCGGCGGCACGCCGCCCTATCTGGCGCCGTATTTCGCGGCCAAGGCCGGCATGGATGCGATGGCCGTGATCTATGCCCGGGAGCTTACGCGCTGGGGCATCGAGACCTCGATTATCGTGCCCGGTGCCTTCACCGGCGGCACCAACCACTTTGCGCATTCCGGCCGTCCCGCCGACGAGGCCCGCGTCGCCGAATACGAGGCCGGTCCCTATGCCGGCTTCGGCGAGGAGATCATGAAGGCGTTCGCGGCGATCGTGCCCGAGGATGCCGACGCCTCGTCGGTCGCGGACGCAATCGTGAAGGTGGTCGACACGCCGTTCGGCAAGCGGCCGTTCCGCGTCCACATCGATCCGACGCAAGATGGCGCCGATGTCGCATTCGGCGTGATCGACCGCGTTCGCAACGAAATGCTGCACCGGGTCGGCTTCCCCGACCTGCTCAAGCCGCGAGTGAACGGGTAATCTTCTCCCCGCAACGTCATTGCGAGGAGCGACAGCGACGAAGCAATCCATCTGCCCGCATGCTCGGTGACAATGGATTGCTTCGCTTCGCTCGCAATGACGGGATACGATCCCTCAGGTGCTGTCGGCTCGCTCACCATTCAGCCACTGCATGATCTCCGCATTGATCTCGCGCGGATAGGTGTGGCTGAGATCGTCGATCTCGCGATAGGTCACCCTGGCGCCGGCGGCCGACAGCAAGCCTTGGGTCTGCCGCGCGGTCTGCACCGGGAACATCCAGTCGAGCCGGCCGTGGGTGATGAAGATCGCCAAGCCGCGCAGCCGCTCCGCGTCGGCGATTTCCGCCATCAGCGGATGGAAGGTCGCGGCAACGGGCGCCAGATGCGTGAAGCGCGAGGCGCCGTCGAGCCCGCTCACATAGCTGAAGGTGCCGCCATCGCTCATGCCGGTCAGCAGCATGCGCGTCTCGTCGATCGTCCAGCGCGCGCGCACCTGGTCGATGATGCGGTTCAGGTTCGGCGTGTCGGTGTCCTCGCCCATCAGCGCCCAGGTCTGGCCGGTCGCGGTCGGCGCTACCAGGATGGCGCCGCGGCTGCGCGCATCGCGCAGCCAGCTCCACAGGAAGCCGCGGCCATTGCCGCTGCCGCCATGCAGCGCCATCACCAGCGGCCAGGCGCGATCCGGCGTGTAATATTCCGGCACGTACATCGAGAAGCCGCCGCGGCTGCCCGGCTCGTTGCGCTCATGGAAGATGCCGGTGTCGGCGTTGGACTTGGCGGCGAGCTTCGCCTGCAGCTCGGCATCCTCGCGGAGATCGGGCGCGATGAAGAAGCCGCTGACCGGCGGCAACTCGGTCAAGGGATAGAGCGCCTCCTGCGCCCGCGGCAGATAGCGCAGCGCACGGAATACGCTGACCAGATCGCCTTCGCCGTTCTGCACGGCGCGCAGCCCTGCGTAGCCGGCGAGCGCCGGTTCGATCGCAGCTTCCAGCGCGGTCTTGATGTGCGCGAATTTCTCCGGCCAGTCCGCGAGCCGCGGCCGCACCGCCTGCAAGGCCTCTTCGGGCTCGCCCGCGATCTGCATCACGCGATCGAAGTCCGGCGGATTGAGGTTGCGCGCGACGAAGGACAGCGATTCCAGCGTCTGCAACAGCGGCGGCAGCACGGCCACGATGTCGTCAACCACCGCCTCGCTCATCGCCGCTGCCTCTTCCCTTTGCCTCAATGCAGCCGCGGTGCCTTCAACAGCTTTATGCGGTCGATCGAGGTCAGCGTGACGTCGAAGGTGACGCCCTCGTGATAGATGGTCAGCGGCACGTCGACGCCGGCCGCGCCGAGCGACCAGAGCTTGCGGTAGAAGCCGGCCTGGCTCGTCACCTTGTCGCCGTCGACCGCGAGGATCACGTCGCCGGTCTTCAGTTCGGCGCGCGCCGCCGGTCCCTTGCTGGCGACGCCGACCACCACGAGGCGGTTGTCGATCTCGGTCGTGAACATGCCGAGCCACGGCCGCGCCGGCTTGTCGACCCGGCCGAACTTGCGCAAATCGTCCAGCACCGGATTGAGCAGATCGATCGGCACGATCATGTTGACATGCTCGGCGTGGCCCGAGCGCTCGCGTTCGAGCTGCAGCGAGCCGATGCCGATCAGCTCGCCGGCATTGTTGATCAGTCCGGTGCCGCCCCAGTTCGGATGCGACGGAGAGGTGAAGATCGCCTCGTCCAGCAGATACTCCCAGTAGCCGGCGAATTCCTGCTTCGCTGCGATCTGGCTTGCGACCGAGCGCGTGCGGCCGCCGGCGCCGCCGAGCACCACATTGTCGCCGACCTGGGTCGCCGCCGACGAGCCGATCCGCAGCGGTTCGAGATCGAGCCGGCCGAGCGCCTGCACCAGGCCGAAGCCGGATTCGAAATCGAAGCCGAGCGCGTGGCCCTCGACCGCGCGGCCGTCGCCGAGATGCAGCCACACCGTGGCGGCTTCAGTGATCAGATAGCCGATCGTCAGCACCAGCCCGTCGTCGATCAGGACGCCATTGCCGGCGCGCTCGGTGCCGAGTGTCTCGGCGCTGAAAGCATCCGGCGGAATGATCGAGTGCAGCCCGACCACACTCATCAGCGCGCGATCGAGATCGTAGCGGTAATCTTCGGGGCGAGGCTGAAAGGCCGCGGGCACTTTCCATTCGGTCGTGGAGGGCATCAAGGGATCTCCTGGCGTGCAGGGCGCTGGAACCTCAAGGTAGACCGAGGTTCTGCCGGCAGGGAAGATGGAATGATATACCTTGCAGGGCCGCCTGCACAGCTCATGTGGCGTGCAGACCTGCCCCTCGCAAGATAATTGAACCTATTCGGTTTTTGCCACACGCGCCGGCATGATGCGGAAGGCGCGGTTGTCCTTGATCCACGCGGCGCGCTCGTCGCGCAGCATGGTGCGGCGAACCTTTCCGGAATCGTCGCGCGGCGCGGTGCCGACGCGCTCGAAACTTTCCGGATGCTTGTAGCGGCTGAGCCGGTCCTTCAGGAAATCGCCCATGCCGTCGGCGATCGCTTGCGCATCGGCGTTGTCGGCGAGCTCGAGGATTGCATGCACGCGCTGGCCGAATTCCGGATCGGGCAGCCCGACCACGACGCAGGAGCGCACCTCGGGATGTTCGCTGACCGCGGCCTCGACCTCGGCCGGATAGATGTTGGCGCCGCCGCGCAGCACCATGTCGGCGAGCCGGTCGCCGAGATAGAGATAGCCTTCTTCATCGAGCCGGCCGATATCGCCGAGCGACTCCCAGCCATCCGGCCGCCGCTTCGGCGTTGCGCCGAGATAGTGATAGGTCGAGCCGGCGCCGTCATTGGGCAGGAAATAGATTTCGCCGGTCTCGCCGGGCGCGACGTCGTTGCCGTCCTCGCCGATGATGCGCAGTTTCGCGGTCTCGCCGATTTTGCCGACCGAGCCCTTGTGCGCCATCCATTCGACGCCCGAGATCACGCAGGCGCCCTGCCGCTCGGTGCCGCCATAGAGCTCCCAGATCCGCTCGGGGCCGAGCCATTCGATCCACTTCTCCTTCAGCCACGGCGGCATCGGAGCTGCCATGTGAAACACGATGTTCAGGCTGGAGACGTCGTAGCGGCTGCGCACCTCCTCGGGCAGCGCCCAGATCCGGTGCATCATGGTCGGCACGAAATTCACCCACTGCACGCGCTCGCGCTCGATCAGCCGCAGCGTCTCCTCGGCGTCGAACTTCACCATGCCGGTGACCCTTCCGCCCCCGAACAGCGCAAAGTGCGAGAGGATGAATGGCGCATTGTGATACAGCGGCCCTGGATTGAGCAGCGAGGTGTCGCGCGCAATACCGAGCGTCGCCTCGGCCGTGGTCTCGATCACCGCGGGGTTGTGATCGAGGATCACCTTCGGCCGCCCGGTCGAGCCGCCGCTCGTCATCGCCTTCCAGTAGCGCGCGACCGGCGCATCGAGCGGCTCCTCGGAGAATCCGTCCGGCACGAAATTCACCGGCAGCGAATTCGGCGCATTCCAGTCGGCCTCGCCGCCGACCACCAGCGACGGTTTCAGAATCTCGAGCACCGCAGCGGCCTCGCCGCGCGGCAGCCGCCATGACAGCGAGGTCGGCGTCGCGCCGCACTTCCACACCGCGAAGGTGGTCTCGAAGAACGCGTTGCTGTTGGGCAGCCCGATCGCGACGAAGTCGCCGGGCTTGACGCCCTTGGCGGCGAAGGCGCGCGCCCGTGCATTGGCGCGGCGCTCGAGCTCGAGCCAGGTCAGCGCATCCGCGCCATGACTGATGGCGATCGCATCCGTGGGCTTGCGTTCGGCATACCAGCGCGGCACGTCGGCGAGGGGGATCAGCATGGGTCGTTTCCGTCGGAAAAGGCGGCTTGAAGCGCTCTTGTTGCAGGGATGTGGTCAACGCCACGGCCGCCACTTCACCAAGAGTGCAGTCTCCGTGTCAAGCCGGCGGCTGCCGAGGCGGCCGGTATCCCGCTGATGGAATTGCAGAATCCTTGTTCGCTAAAAGCCCCGTCAAGATTCCGGTAAAGTTCAAGCGATCGCGCTAAGCCGGGCTTTACGGGGGGCCGGCATTGTGGCCGTTGCGGTTCTGTGCCGGGCGCGTCGAGCGACGTGCGCGGCGTGCAATTTCTTTCAATGACCAATGGCTTCAAGGACGGCGACGATGGCGAGCAATGGAGCACGGATCAAGGTCAGTCGCGAGCCGCGGCGCCAGCTCAACAATCGTGCGGCCTGGATCACGGTCGACGACGGCGCGACCGAGAGCGAATGCGCCGTGGTCGACATCTCGCCGGGCGGCGCCAAGATCACCACCGAGGTCGAGTTCGAAGTGAGTGACCGCCTCGCGCTGACGCTGCTCGCCGATCACGCCAAGCGCTACCCTTGCAAGGTGGTCTGGCGTCGCGGCAAGACCTACGGGCTCAAATTTGTGACGGCCGAAGTCGAGCCGGTTGAACCGGCCGCAGAGCCGGCCGGCGCGACCTAGCGCAGCGTTTCATCGATCAATGATCGAGTGGACGTTCGGCGCAGACCATCGCCGATCGGATCGGGCGCGCGTTCACGCCAGGACTTCCCGCGCAAGCTTGGCTCACGTCATCGCCGCTGCGGGTTGTCGGCATTACCGGTGGTGGTGCCCGTCGGGCCTCCCGGAAGCGCCGGTGCGGCGCTGCCGCCGCCGGTGCCGGAAGACGGTGCGACGCGCTGGCCGGACTGGGTCGGGAGCGCAGTGCCGCCGACGCCGTTCGACGGCGCGGCGCGGTCGCCTGGCCTCGGCGGCAGCGGGGTGCCGCCGGTGTTTTGCGCGAGAAGCTGGGCCGGTGCGAGGACGAGGCCGGCGACGACGACGATGGCAAATTTGGTCTTGAACATGTGCTGGTCCGAGATGGTGCGGTGAGGCTTGAGCGACAGGCACAGCCGCGACGGAGACGAGACATCCGCCAAGCCCGCGAGATTGCGATACCAGCATAACGTCAGCCGCATTTGATGCGTTCCCGGACGCCTCGCCAGGGCGAAGCAAATATCCGTGTAATGAACGGTCTCCATCGATCGCGGCGACGCCTCGCCGGTGTTGCGGATCTTTCGACATGAAGTTTGGACATTCATGTCGCGAGAATGCGGATGCGTGACTCACAGACCTCGCCACACACTCAATGTCGTCCCGGCGCAGGCCGGGAGGTGGATTCACATTCGAAGTGCAACACTTGAGCAAAGGACTCGGCGGGCGTGCGGTAGTCAAGGCATTTGCGCGGGGTGTTGTTGTAGGCGGCGATGAACTGGCGGAATCTGGCGGTCGAGAGGGTTACGAGATCCGTCTTGCGGGGAATAAAGCGGCGCATCCTGCCGATGG